>JAWSUP010000038.1:0-17079 GCA_033549405.1 Bacillota bacterium
CGACAGCAGCATCAACCGGCGCTTCGGCGGTTCTGGACTGGGACTGTCGATTGTCAAGAATCTGGTCGACCTGATGGGTGGACAAATCCAGGTTTTCAGTACACAGGGAGAAGGATCAACCTTTGTGATCGAGCTGCCATTGGCTATCGACCGGGAAAAAGATGCATCAGACGCATCAGACGATCTCCAGGTCGAGCAAAAAAAAGCCAGAGCACCTGCACTGGGCAAGCAACCGTGTGTCTTGTTGGTTGAAGACAATCAGACGAATCAGCTGATCGCACAATCGCTGCTCCGCCAGGCAGGTATCGAGTCAATAATAGCCGAGAATGGCAAAGTTGCTGTCGCGCTTTACCAGAAGCATCACTTTGATATAGAATTAATACTGATGGATCTGCATATGCCTGAGATGAACGGCTATGAAGCCGCACAAGCAATCAGAAAACTGTCAGCCGATGTGCCCATAGTGGCGATGACAGCTGATGTGATCCAGGGGGTTCGGGAAAAGTGTGAGCAAAGCGGAATCCGCCATTATCTCAGCAAACCCTTTGATCCGGAGATTTTCATCCGGACGGTCAAAGAACTCTTGCCAGAAAAAGCAGATAACCTATCAATCGTTAAAGTTGGCGCTGGCGATGCTGATAAAGAAGGCGCTGGCGCTCAAAACAGTTTATTGTGGGATCAGACCGCTGGACTGCGCAATATGGGAGGTGATGCGGAAGTATTCAGTCAGGTTCTCAAAGAATATCTACATGAGAATCGGTCCATCATCGACAATCTGTCGCAAGCTGTTCTCGAACAAAGGTATGATGCTGCCGCCCAGATTGTTCACAAAGTAAAAAGCAGCTCCGGCAGTATAGGCGCCAGAATACTTTATGAATTGTCCGTTGAACTGCAAAAAGCGCTGATCGACAGAAGTGAAGACGCAATTGGATCGCTGACAGAGCGCTTCAATCTCGCTATGAAAAAACTGCTCGAGGAGATTGAGGATACACTTAAGTGACCAGGGATACAGCATGTGTGCAATCGAAGGAGACAGAAATATGGCTGCAAAAATATTGGTTGTTGACGATTCTGCATCTGACCGCTACATCATCAAGAGTATCTTGCGTGAGCACAATGTCCTTACAGCCTGCGATGGTGCTGAAGCCATCCGCCTGATTGCCGGTCATAAAGATCTTGATATCATGATTCTTGATCTGAATATGCCTGTTATGAATGGTTTCCAGGTTTTGTCCGCATTGAAATCCGATGAATATGGCCATCAACTGCGCACCATCATCTTAACAAACTTTGATGAACCGGAAAATGAAATCAAAGGCTTGCGGTCTGGTGCGGTTGACTATATCAGAAAACCCATTCAGATGGACGCACTAAAGGCACGAATTGACATCCATATCGAAATGATCCGGATACAGCGCCTGCTTGAGCAAAAGCTGAGTGATCAGGCTTTGACTTTTGAAACAATTTTTAATCAGGCGCCGATTGGAATTGCGATTTCATTTCACAACATGCCGGTACTGGCCGATGAGACAGACGACTTCAGAATAAATCAGATGTTCGAGCAGATTACAGGGAGAACGCAGGCGGAGCTGCGCAGTCTGGGCTGGGCAGCGATCACGCATCCGGATGATCTGGCAGAGGATATGGCGAACTACAGGAAACTTCAATCCGGGGAAATCAATCATTATGCGATGGATAAGCGCTACATCAGGCCAGATGGTACGAGCGTGTGGGTTCACATGGTCGTGGCGCCGCTCGTATTGTCGAATCAGCATCAATACAAGCACATCTGCCTGATCCAGGACATATCAAGAAGAATTGAAATGGAAAAAGCACTGGCCGAGAGCGAACGCAGCAAGTCGGTGCTTCTTTCTCATTTACCCGGTATGGCTTATCGTTGCAGCTATGATCGCGACTGGACGATGGAATACGTCTCGGACGGATGCAGGGAGCTGACCGGGTATCCGCCGGAATGCCTGATATGCAACAGAGATGTATCTTTCAATCAGTTGATCTCACCGGAATACCGCGAACCGCTCTGGAACGAATGGGCACGCGTCATTGCCGAACGGTCGCCGTTCAAGTACGAATATGAAATCATCACTTTGGATGGAGTGCGTAAATGGGTCATGGAAATGGGGCAGGGGATCTATAATCAACAAGGTGAAGTTGACGTGCTGGAGGGTATCATCCTGGATATCTCAGAGCGGAAAGATATGGAGAATCACCTGCAATTTAATAATGAACATGATACATGGACGGGTCTCTACAACCGCAGATATCTGGAAAACCTGCTGATGAACGATGCCAGGAAGCGGCTGACTGAGAAAAGAGCGCTCGTCGGCATCAATCTGAGCTCATTACAATCATTGAATATAGTTTATGGCTTCCATTACACCTGGGATCTCATCAAAAAAGTCTCCGATGCGCTGGCTGTGCACGTGAATGACCAGCGCTTGCTGTTCAACATGTATGAGAACCAGTTTGCCTTTTATATCAAGACATATCAAGATAAAAACGAACTGGCGGCTTTTTGCACAACTGTGGCCCAGACACTGTCAACTTTGCTGACGATTGAACGAGTCAACGCGGGGATCGGGATCGTAGAACTGGATGAAAACAGCGTGTTCAACGTGCAGCAGCTGTTTAAAAGCCTGTTGATTGCTTCCGAAGCGGCGATAGAGGCGGATGATGAGTATGCCTACTGCTTTTTTGACAGGGAAATGGAAGCGGCTATTGTACGTGAAGATGAGCTCAAGCGTGAATTGACTCAAATCGCAGATAATGAAGCCGACGACCGGTTGTATCTGCAATTCCAGCCGATACTGGACCTCAAAGCAAATCAGATCTGTGGTTTTGAGGCATTAGCCAGGTTGAACAGTCATCAATTTGGCCAGGTCTCACCTTTGGATTTCATACCGATCGCTGAAGAAACCAAGCTCATCATACCGTTGGGATACAAGATCATTCGCCAGGCATTTTATTTTCTGAAGACACTGAATGAGAATGGGTATGATGAATTGAGTGTGTCGATCAATATCTCCGCCATTCAGCTGTTAAGAAATGATTTTACAGACAGATTTCAACAGATAATCGCTGATATGAAGGTGAATCCTGCGAATATTCACCTGGAGATCACAGAATCAATCCTGGCTGTTAATTACCTGGAGATCAACAGTATTCTTGGCAATCTAAAGCAACTGGGCATCAGAATCGCTATCGATGATTTTGGGACAGGTTATTCCTCACTGGCTCGAGAAAGAGAACTCAATGTCAACTGTTTGAAAATTGACAAGTCTTTCATCGACAAACTGATGTTTCTGGAGGCTGATGAAGCGATAACGGGCGATATCATCTCCATGGCGCATAGACTGGGACATTCAGTTGTCGCTGAAGGCGTCGAACACGAACGGCAAATGCAGTACCTGAGAACCTATGGATGTGATAGAATCCAGGGATATCTGATCAGCAGGCCGCTGGATCAGGCTGATGCAATCGAACTGCTAAAAAAATCTCTTGTCGAAAAAAGAATGTGAAGACGGGATGAATGTGAAAAAAAACAGCAAAACAATTTCGATCAGGACGGCTATTATCAGCGTCTTTGTGATTTCGATCCTGCTGATGGCCGGCGGAATCGGGTCTATGATATTTATCAATTGGCATACGTCGATTGATGTTGCGACCAAAGATTTCTCGCAGCGGATCAGCGACAATATTTACGAACGGATCAACACGCTGATTCATATTCCGGATCATATCAATGAAGTCAATTATAAAGTCATAGATAGTGGCCTGCTGGACATCGCTGACGATCAGAAAAGAGACGCATTTTTTGTCGGCGTCTTGAGCGCCCAGCCAAGTGAAATATACAGTTTCAGCTTCGGAACTGCCAGCGGCGAATACTACGGAGCGCGGAGAAATGAAGCAGGCCAGATTGAAATCATGAGAAATGACGCCAGGACCGGAGGCTATTCCTGGTACTATTCGGTTAAAGATGATATGACAGCGGGCGAGCGCGTCGTGCAGGCCGGCTTATTCGACGCCCGTACCCGCGACTGGTATCAGGCTGCGGTCAGAGATGGCGGACCGACGCTGTCGCCTGTCTACAAGCATTTTATCATGGACGATCTGACCATTTCCGCAGCATGGCCCATCTATGACGAAAATGGCGATCTGGAGGGTGTACTCGGCGCACATATGCTGCTATCGGGTGTCGGCGCGTACCTTGCAGATATGTTGCAGGCATATCAGGGTTTTGCGCTCATTTTCGAGAAAGACTCCGGCGCCTTTATCGCCAATTCGCTGGCTATGCCTAATTTTCTGCTTCAGGATGGGAAACTGCAGCGCACCGTTATTCATGAAATAGACAATACCGATATCCGGCAGGCCTATGCGGAATACCAGCAGAACCAAAATCCGTACTTTCTCCATACAGGTGAAAATGGCAAGCTGTATGTCAATGTTCAGGAAATCCACATGCCAGGCATCGACTGGATCATCATATCTGCGATTCCCCACAGCCTTCTGATGACTCGGGTTGATCTGATAATCAACTGGACAGTCATTCTGGTCGTCCTGTTTATCATTATCCTGATTTTCACCTATGATGGTGTGACGCGAAAGCTCTTCAAGCCGATAGACGATCTGCTTCAGGTCTCTGAGTCATTGGCTGCCGGAGATTTGGCGACCAGAGTGGCAATTATCAGGAATGATGAAATCGGCATCATATCACAAGGCGTGAACAAGGTTGCCGACAAAATGCAGTATCTCATTAATAACCTTGAAGAAAGCGTTAAAGACAGGACAGATGAATTGTTCCAGACGAATATGGCGCTGGCAGAAAGCAAAGACCAGCTGCAGCTCATTCTGGACTCGACAGCAGAGGCGATATATGGCATTGATCTGAATGGCAACTGCACATTCTGCAATTCCAGCTGCATCAAATTACTGGGCTACGATGATCAGACAGCATTGCTGGGAAACAATATGCACGAGCAGCTTCACCACAGCCATCGTGACGGGTCACTCTTTCCGACATCAGAATGCAAGATCATCCAGTCAATCAGATCAGGCAAGGGTTTCACAACAGATGATGAAGTCTTCTGGAAATCTGACGGATCATCATTCGACGTCACTTACCAGGCATACCCCCAGGTCAAGAGCGGCGTGGTAATTGGCGGTGTCATCACTTTTTCGGATATCACGGACCGAAAAAAGAAAGAAGAAGAGATACGTTACTTAAGTTGCCATGACATTTTAACCGGCCTGCATAACAGAAGGTGCTTTGAAGAGAACCTGCCGCAGATCGACACGCCGGATCATCTGCCGCTCTCTGTTATCTTTGCCGATATAAATGGCCTGAAGATGACCAATGACATATTCGGTCATGCGGCAGGTGATGCGCTGATCAGAAAATCATCTGAAATATTGAAGCAATCCTGCCGCGAGAATGATGCCATAGCGCGCGTTGGCGGTGACGAGTTCATTATAGTCCTGCCAAACACCAGTCGTGAACACGCGCAGGAGATCCAATCGCGCATCCGGTCTGGCTTTGCCGATGCGCGTGTGGCTGCGATCAAGTGCAGCATCGCTCTTGGCGCGGATACGAAAACCAGTGCGGAGCAGTCGTTGGAAGAAGTAATGGCCAACGCGGAAAACGCGATGTACAAAGACAAAACAATAAACCGTAAGACTGTCAACAAAAATATTATTGAGACCATCCTGGAGACGCTGCATGCCAGGCTAAACAATGAAATGGCACATTCTAATGCCGTGAGTGAAGTGTGTGCAAAAATTGGTGCTGCCCTGAAACTTGCGGAACCTGAAATCGTCAAGCTGAAACGCGCTGCTTACCTGCATGATATCGGCAAAATCACACTGAGCGATAAGGTGCTGACCAGTGAAACCCTGACAGATGATGAAATGGCAGAGATGCAGCATCATCCGATTGTCGGATACCGCATCTTGAACTTGTTTGATGATACGCTTGACCTTGCCGAGTACATTTACAGTCATCATGAACGCTGGGATGGCAGCGGATACCCAAGAGGACTCAAAGGCGAACAGATTCCCCAGTTATCGAGGATCATATCCATTGCTGAAACCTATGATCGAGTGATCAGCAGAGGCGAACGATCAATATCGGAAAGGAAAGCAGCCGCTTTAAGCGCCATCAAAGAGGGGGCAGGAACGCAGTTCGACCCGGTGCTCGCCGCTTGCTTTGTCAAGCTGATGGAAGAAGATGACTGTTGACAGAAATGGAGTGCAGATGAAAGTACTGTTTTTACAAAACAGCCCGGATGTGATTGGCGGCGTCGAATTCGTCAACAAGACCCTGGCAGAGGGACTGCTTATAAGAGGCCACCAGACAGCCATCTATTCGATGCGCCTGCTGGGCAAAAACGAATCAGTTAATCTGGACAGCCGGATTGAAACGAGACTGATCAGCGAGCATGACCTGGTGGCCAGGCCGTCCAACAAGCTGGCCCTGCAGCTTTTTCTGCACTTCAAATGGATCCGCTGCATCCGGCAGATGCACGCGATTACCTGGTATTTCCTGAAATTGCGCAGGGATTACCGGCGGATGAAGCGAGCCATCTCCGAATACGACCCCGACCTGATCGTCGTCTCGTACACATATATGCTCGATGTCATTCCCCGGCGGATGCTAGGCCGTACCGTCGCCCAGATTCATACCAGCTTTCAGTTCCATTGCGACAACAGCGCCATTTACCGCAAACTTGACCGGTATAAACAGAAAATCTTCCGGGTCGTCTGGGTCACCGGCAAAAGCGCCGAGATGGCTGTCAGGGCGGGTATCGACAAGTCCATTGCCATCTACAACCCCATTAAATTCTCATCGGATGTCGCCGCTGATGTGGTGAACAACCGGCGCGTCATCTACATCGGACGCATCAGCCCGGAAAAACAGGTTGACTTGATCGTCAGTATGTTCGATGATGTTGTCAGAGAGTACAAGTTGGACGATTGGCGCCTGGATCTGTTCGGATCTGGATCGTTTGACGAAAAAACCCTGGCGATCCTGCAGAAGAGCCGTCAGATCCGGCATCATGGTAACACCATGGATCCGGCGAAGGAATTGTTGCAGTCAGCCCTGATGATGGTGGCATCGAAGTACGAAGCCTTCAGCCTTGCCGTTTTCGAAGCCAACGAATGCGGCGTTCCTGCCATAGCATTTGAATTCGGTGAACCGACGGCAGAAGCCATCATCCACGGCGAGACCGGCATCGTCGTGGAACGGGGAGACATAGTGGGCTACAAGGAGCAGCTCTACCGCCTGCTGACACAAAGCGATCTGCGCAGCATACTGGCAGCAAATGCAAAAACGCATGCACAGTCAGCCCGGATCGATCTGGTACTTGACCAGTGGGAAGAGCAGATCCTCAGCCGGTTGTGAGAAAGTGAGAAACGAAGCATGAAATCTCAAAATAAAGGCCATGACCTGAATAGCAGCCAGATTCAGGCCGATAACCTGCATGCGGCAGGTACACCGCAGCGCACCCGCCGGTCCAAAGCGTATCACGAGAAGAGGCGGCGCATCCGGCTGCTTAAACGGCTGGGTATCGTGTCCATCCCTTTCGTTTTTGCTCTGGCCGGCCTGACACTGGTCAGCGTTGGTTTCTTCCGCTATGTCGAACAAGAATCCGTGCTGGCGCTGTTTCTGGTCCGGCGTGATTCCATCCAGACTTTTGAATATCAGGGTGACGACTGGAACGAATTCAAGCGACCGACCGATATTCCCTTGCCGCCGATGGAGACCCATGTTATCAAGCCGACCGAACCGGAAGCGACCGACCGGCTCAAAGTGCCGTTCTACTATATCGGCCAGCAGTTTGCCACACTCAGGATCCCCAGTGTCGACATCGATGTAGCCGTGCTGCAGGGCGATCGCGAACGTGAATTCAAACGCGGCGCCGGCCATTATCCCGGATCCTTTTTCCCGGGGCAGGGCGGGAATATCCTCCTGGCCGCACACCGCACCAGCTATTTCCGCAATTTTGAATACCTGGAGGTCGGCGCTGAAGTCTATGTGGAGACGACCTATGGTAACTTCGTCTACCGGGTCGATGAACTGCGCATTACGGAAGGGGACGACCAGTCGATCGCGAACGATACGCCACAGGAGCAACTGACGATGTATACGTGCTATCCATTCATCTACTTCGGCAACGCACCACAACGCTTCGTTGTCATCTGCAGCCTGGTGGAAAGCGAGGTAAACTCCTGATGCGCTGGTATCAGCAGGCTTTATCCATCCTTTTGTGCGCCGTCATCGTCATCAGCACGCTCTTAATGCTCACAGCACTGTTCATGCGCAATCTTATTTTCAACGAAGGCTTCTACCTGGATGTCATCTCTTCACCGGCTTACCAGCCGCTCGTCCGCTCTGCCATCGTTACAGACCTGGATCGGCAGAGCAGCTATGTCGGCATCCCGCTCGAGGTGCTGACTGACGGCCTGGACGAGACGATGGTGTACATGAAACAGCGCCAGCATGTGGCCAACATCGTCGCCTTTCTCAATTTCCGCGCTGATTATGTCTCGCCTGAATTCTCAGCGGAGACATTTACTGCTGCCTTACGTTTATTTATCGAGGATTACGCTGCTGCAAACAACCTGGAGGTCACGTCTGATCAGCTGGAACAACTCGAAGAGGTCGCAGAGGATGCCGCGCTGATTGTTCAAAATCACGTGACACTGCTCGATCTTAGCCAGATTAAGAACAGCGGCGCCTTTCAGCGGGTTCACCTGCTGATCTATAATCTCAGCCACCGCCTGGCCTACGCGTTCCTGTTCTGGGCGGCAGCACTGATCTGCCTGATCTTCCTCCATGTCCGCAGCTGGCGAACCTGGCTGAACCGGTCCCTGATCAGCCTCTGGTTGGCCGGCAGCCTGCTGCTGGTACCGACGATCGTCCTCGACCGCTTTGCGCTGCATCAGCGCCTGGCCATCGACACGCCCTATCTGCAATATGCCGTCAGGGCCCTCCTCCAGGCGATCATCCACTTCTACATGATCTGGGGCGCCGCCCTTTTCGGTCTGGCATCGCTGGCTTTGATTATTCTCTTTTTCACCAATTCGACAGACCGGTCCAGTAAGCCTGACAAATCAAGGATGCCTGACCGCACCAGGGAATCGCGGTCCGCTGTCTAACTGATAGTTCAAAATACAACTGGCCGCCTTTCGAGCGGGAAGACTTTTCAAATGTGCTCTGTACTACGCTGGTAACGCCTGATTTGTAATGGCGTTATTTCTGCTGTATACTAAAACAATAATTTGACAATAGATTCATATAATATGTGTGATCATGCAGCGAACTGCTGTCATTTTTTGTCAGCTGCCAAGAGATGCGATTAAACCAGGAGGATACAGAATGAACGGATTTGCGCTCGCAATGTTTTTTTCATTTATGGTTTACCTGAGTGTGGCCATACATGTTATTCTTCTTGACAGAAAATCGGCTTTAAACAGAACCTTTTTTGCCTTGAATACGAGTTTTGCCATCTGGTCGCTTGCTCTCGCTTTCTTTATTTCAGCACCCGATAAAGAAAGTGTTAAATTATGGGACTATGTTGCCTCTGTCGGCTATAATTCTTTTGCCAGTTTTGTACTGCATTTTTTCCTGTTGTATACAGGGAAAACCAGATTCCTGAAAAAATGGTGGTCATACATCATCATCTACCTGCCTGCAGTCGCTTTTATTGCGAACAAATTAGCGGTTAATGCGGATGTTAATGATTATGTTATGGGAAGTCATGGCTGGCAGACGGATATCAATACGGGATCAATCTGGTTCCAGGCTGGTTTGATTCATTATATTCTTTACTGTATCATCAGTTTTATCTTATGCTATGTCAAATGGCGGAAAGCAGAATCGATCAGGATAAGAAAACAGGCGAAAATCATATTCATTTCTGGTATATTATCTTTTATTGTCGGCTCCTTCAGTTACTTCGCTTTCTTTATATTTAATCATGATTATCCTGACATGACGGTTGTCGGATTACTAATCTGGTCAGTTGGCATCATCTATGGCATTCAAAAGTACAAACTACTCATTCTGACGCCTGCGGTCGCGGCAGAAAACATCCTCCAGACCATCATTGACTCCGTGATCCTTATCAATCCCCAGGGCAGGATTCTGCACTCAAATGCTGAAACTGGCAGATTGTTAGGCTATGAAGAAGCTGAACTGGCGGATACCGAGCTGGACAGGCTGTTTCCGGGAGGCAGCAGTCATACGAGCAGTCACATCATAAGCCTGTTAAAAAAAGGACCTGTCCGCAATCTGGAATCTGATTTCATCACAAAAGACAACCAGCAGATACCAATCATGTTATCTGCATCCGTGTGCAGGGACCAGGATGATGCGACAATCGGGTATGTTATTGTATCGAAAGATGTCACAAAACTCAGGGACATGGAAAACCGGCTCAAGCATCTGGCTCATCATGATGCGCTGACGAACCTGCCAAACAGGCTGTTGCTGAATGATCGACTCAGTCAGGCGATTGCCAGAGCAAAACGAGATCATACATATTTCGCCCTTGTGATGTTGGACCTGGATCAATTCAAGAAGGTAAACGATGTTCTTGGACACAGTATCGGCGATCTTCTGCTGATCGAAATGGCAAAGCGTCTGACCAAGTCTGTCCGGCAAAGTGATACGGCAGTCAGACTGGGCGGAGACGAGTTCGTGCTCCTGATTGAGGATCTGAAATCTCCGGAAGACTATGAAACAGTCACAAAGAAGATTCTTGACCGCATCACAGAGCCGTGTGATATTGAGCAGCACAAACTCAATATGACAGCCAGCATGGGCATCAGCATCTATCCGACAGACGGCAGCGATATGGAGAACCTGATGAAAAATGCCGATATTGCCATGTACTTCGCCAAGAACCATGGCAGAAATCGCTACCAGTTATTTTCGACATCAATGAGTCTATCAGCCATTACCGCAGACCAGTTGGAAGATGAGCTTGATAAAGCATTAGAAAATAACCAGTTAATGCTGCTATATCAACCGGTCATCGACCTCTCGACAGGCGATATTATCGGGACAGAGGCATTGATCCGGTGGAACCATCCGCAATATGGCATGATCGAACCTGCGAAATTCATTAAAGCAGCTGAAGAAAGCGGTTCGATTATTCCGATAGGGGAGTGGGTCTTGAGTACGGCTTGCCGTCAGGCAAAGAAATGGCGGGATGCCGGATATCCTCCGGCGCATGTCTCTGTCAATCTTTCACTCAGGCAGTTTCAGCAAATGAATCTGGTGGAGGTCGTTCTTGCTGTGTTGCGTGAAACCGGACTCAGCCCTGAATCTATTCTATTGGAAATAACTGAAAGTACGGTTCTGCATGATATGGAATACACGATCGACGTTATCCAGAGGCTGGCGCAACATCATGTGCTGTTTGTCATCGATGATTTCGGCGCCGGCTACTCATCCTTGTTGTATTTCAGAAAGCTTCCGATCTACGCAATAAAACTGGACAGATTTTTCACGTCAAATATTGCGGATGACCCTGAATGTGCCGCCATTGTATCGGCTATCATTGCGATGGCGCACAATATGAAATTCAAAGTGATCGCTGAGGGCATAGAAGATGACAGACAGCTGGCAAGTCTGCGGTCACTGGACCAGCATTTTTTTGGCTCGCCTGTCTGCGACGGAGCCCAGGGCTATTTGTTCAGCAAGCCTGTGTCAGAAGATATGATCGAAAAACTGCTTGAAAAACAAAAAATGGGCAGAATCGGGCAGATTTCATCATAAACGACTGGTTCAATTGATTCATAATTGTGATACGCATTTGTAATACTATACTGAAACAGACCTATTGCATTCTGCTGTGATGATGTGTATAATTATTTAATCATAGATCTGCCAAAATTCTTGGCAACCGACAGCTTTAGCTTATTAACCGGGAGGACCGGACTATGAAAAAACTTACCGCCGCAATAGTACTGAGTCTTATTATGATCCTGTCTTTGGGTGGTGTCGTCTCGGCCGCAACGGCAGAAGATGTCTTTACCGCTCTCGAAGATGCAAACGTTCCAGAAGCCTACATCCTGCAGGCTGAAGCGTATTTCGATGCCCATCCGATGACGGATGCCCAGGCTGGTGTGATCTTGCAGCACATCGATGCTGCGCTGGTGATCGCCAATGGCAAGACCAAAGCATCCGAACTGACAAGTGCTCAGCGTGGAGAAATCTTCCAGGAACTGGTTCAGGCCGGCAATGTGTTGAATCTGACCGTCACTTATGAAGGATCCACTAATTACGAGAAGGGAACCGTCTACGTGCGCGATGCACAGAACAACGTCGTCTTCATGGTCACTGCCGAAGATGTCATCAAACACACCGGATTTGATTACAGCATCTTCCTCTATGGCCTTCTGATTTTGGCTGTTGCCGGAGCATCAGGTCTGGTCATCCGGCGCAAGGCCGTCAAAAACAACGCCTGACCGCCAGGCAGTCGTTCTGTTAAAATGAATTCCAAAGAAACCCTTTAAAGAAGAGTACCGTTATGGTACTCTTTTTTTATTCATGCAATATAGTGATAATGAGATTGATCGAGGAACGAAGATTTGATGATGCCTTTGACAAGCGGATCAACAGGAAGTAGAACAGAAAAGATCGTACGCATGATCTTCTGGATATGTACCCTGGCTTTGCTGGCTACCCAGGTTTGGATACAGCGTCGTGCACCGCTGCACCTGTTGATAATGGGTCTTCTGGTCATCACAATTCCTTTGCTGATTTCAATAATATTGCGTCTGCAACCGGACTATTCACGTAATGTCAGTCGTTGTAGCTGTGTTGCACTGGTTCTTATCAGCCTGGTTTATGCGATTTTGGCTGTCCGGACATGGGTAACAGGCACTGTGGGATACACAACAGGCATACCAACTGATATGGCCGGTTGGTATTCTGGATCTGCCCTGATGGGCTGCCTGATTTATCTGAATGCTGGAATATTGAGTCGTCATCCAACTTTCCGCTGGATGACCATACCGGTACAACTGCTGATGGCAGTCCTTGTTTTTGTTGGCGGATCAGCACAGGCCATCCTTTGGCTTGTTATTATCAGCATGACTCTGATAATAATCCAGTCAATTCAGGCGCACGGATCCACATTGTTCAGACGAATGGGGCTCACAGGCCTGGTTATGCTGCTGGTCATACTGGCGGCGCCTCTGTTCTTTGCGAATGCAGCCAGACGTGTTGCCCGGGTTGATCCGTTACCGCACCCGATTGTGGCGGCCGATGAATTGTCTATTATCTATGATGAGGCAAAAGATGACAATCAAGTGCTCGGATACCTGTCCTATCAGGACATACAGGCGATTGATCAGGCATTGCGAGTCAGCGGTATCAGCTCTGAAAGATCCGACCTGGCATTGCAGCGCTATTTGTCCATGCGTTATCAGACCTTACCTGGCGATCTGCTGCTGCGTGACCTCAGGCAGAAGCAATTCCTGCAGGCATCATTACAGTCTGCCGGACCGGGAAATTGGCTGATCGGTTATGGTCTGGTTTGGTTTGTCAGTTTTCTCGATCCGATCAGGCAGAGTATCCTGCAGATTATCGCTATCTGGGGCCTGGGCGGTCTTGTTGTCTTTGCTGCACCGTTTATCATATTTCTGCTCACTATGTTGAGGCATGACAGGCGGAGCGGTCGCTGGGCAGCATTATCGGTGGGAGTTGATCTGATAGTAGTTGTTTTGCTGTTGACTCTGTTTGTTTTCTGGGGCGGCATGGTCTTACACCCGCTTTTGCTGCTCTTATTCTATTTACCGCTGATACTGCTCATCCTCAAAACAGATGCTTTAGTTGAAACAAGTCCATCACCTGTTCAGATAGTCAAACCGGTCAAACGACGACAGATTCAGTTGATTTTGCTGGCATTCGTGATTTTCTCGGTCCTTTTTGTCAGTGCATTGCTGATCATGGGCAAAGACTGTAAAACATTACTACGACAAGGTTATAGAATGATCTACCAAAATAACAATCGCATTGTCAGATTGTTATCCAATAGTCAGCCTGGCAGATGGCAGCCAACCTTTAAGCCGGGGAGTAGAGCCCCCATGCAACAATATGAAGTCGATCTAGATGAAAATGATGCTGACGCACTTATCGTCGGCCGTTACAAGGGCTTTGTATTTGGACCGGCTATCGATTGGGAGTTGCCTGGCATAGACAATCCCAGCACACAATACCATTATCACGGTATGTTCTGGCTGGACAGTTGTCTTCGTGCGTGGAAAGAATCCCAGGACCCGCGCTATGTGCAGAGCGCACTCGATCTGGTGTTCAGCTGGATCGAACGATTCCCGGTGCGCTCGAGTGATGATCCACCCTATGCCTGGAATGACGACAGCACCGCTAGACGGGTTTATTATCTCTGCGATGCCTATGCATCCTGGTATCTGGAAATGACGGAGGATCAGCGGCTGATCCTGCGCCGAACCCTGGCCTACCAGGCCGATCTGCTCTCTCAGGGGACATTTTACACCTGGTACCATAATCATGGCCTTTTTCAGGATCGTGCCCTGCTGCGTTATACGCAGGTCATCGAGGATCCAAACAACGATCTTTACCGGGCGATCTGTAAAGATCGCATCATGACCTATATCCAGAAAGCTGTGACAGCGGATGGTGTCAACACCGAACACTCACCGGCGTATCATCTGGTTGTGGTGGTCTTGCTGCAGAGCATGGCAGATTTCCTGGAAACAGTCGACCCTTCTTTCAGCCATATGCTGCGAGAAGATGTCATCGATAAAATGCGCGATTATGCAACCTGGCTTGTAAGGCCGGACGGTCAGTATCCACCACTTGGAGATTCGTTAACTGAGATGGAAGTGATCCAGAGCTGGCTGGCTGATCCCTGGTATCAATTTGCAGCGACTGCTGGTTCAACTGGTATGATGCCAGAGTCGCTTGATCGCGTCTACCCGGATGGCGGTTATGCCATTTTCCGTAACAGCTGGTTGTTTGATGGTCAGGCATCCTGGGTCATGTTTGTAGCCGCGACGCATGGCGGAAGTCATAAACATCATGATGATCTAAGTTTCATGATCTGGCACCGCGGCGACCTGTTCACTGACGGAGGCACCGGGGGGTATGATTATTTTGGTAATCCGCTGGCATTGTATGGTGTCTCACCCTGGGCTCACAGCACCCTGGTATCTAATTGGCTTGACTGGAGAAATGCCCACTTCTACAAGTATCGACCCCTGATAGATGATAAAGGGTTGGAAACTGGTATAACAGACTGGTCTATCAATGACGGTAACTCAGCTGTGACCGGCATCCAGAAACGGATAGCCGGCATTGAGCAGGTACGGACGCTGACATACGATAAGCAGAATAACCAGGTTGCAATTATAGATGTGGTTACATCGGAAGGAAAGGATGACAGCCATCTCTTTCTGTTTCAACTGGCAGAAGGCATCGAACCAGTCTCTGATGAGGACAGCATAATCCTGATGCGTCACGGTCAACCGACGGCAACCATCACATTCAGCAGCGCGCTGCCATATGATGTCATCATCCGCACTGGTGATGAAGATCCGTTGATCCAGGCATTCAGGGCTGATACGGGCGCAGCCCGGACTGTTATTGGCGTGCAGTTCGATCATGTGTCCGATCAGTTCGAACTGGTGACAAGCATCAGCCTGTTACCTTGAGTAAGCGGCGTGCAATCAGTCATCGCATCTAAGGAGCGGTGCAAAATTGGATACATGTTTTGTTGCCGCGGTCAGGGCTTTTTTCTATCATGAGTAAAACCTGTCCTGATTGTACCATCAACTGATCACATTTGTATTAGATCCCAGCACGCCGCCCTGAGACATCAGGCTGAAAGCCAGCGCGCGCTTCTTATCAAACACTTGGGCAGAAATCTATTTACGAAACCATTTTCGGCTGATAAAATAAATTCAGCGAAAACGTTTTCAAAGACATAGAAAAAACAGATATAAACAACTATCTCGCAATCAGCAACACAGACAGGAGCAACTAAGTGGCATTTATCACAATTGACCTGGGAACAACGAACAGCAAGGTGACGATATTTAATGACAACATGATGGAACTGTGCCATGCGTCGAAAAAAGTTATTTACCAGGGGAGTGGGCCGATTGTTGAATTTGACGCAGATCTTTATTTTACTGCGATCATGAGCAATATCAGCAATCTTGTCGCGCAGCTTGACGAACCGGTGCACCAGATTGTGCTGACAGGTCAGGCAGAGTCTCTGGTTGTTCTTGATGCAGAATGCCGACCGCTGCGTCCGGCCATCTCCTGGATGGATATGCGTTCAACAGGCGAAAGTGAACAAATTAAGGAAAAATTCACAGAGGGTCTGGCTTATGAGATCACCGGTCAGCCGGTCAATACGCCAACCTGGCCGATCACGAAGATTCTCTGGCTGAAAAAACATGAAAACGATTGTTTTGTCAGGGCAGCACATTATGTTTTGCTCAAAGATTACATCCAGTATTGCCTGACAGGCGTATTGATCGGTGAATATTCGATCTATAATTTTTCCTATTATTTCGATCTGAAGAAGAGGACATACTGGCAGGATATGCTGGATTTCTGCAGCATCAGGCGTGATCAGCTGCCCGACCTGACGGATCCTTGTACTCCGATCGGCATGTTGCGCCCCGATCTTGCAAGTTGGCTGGGATTGAACAAAAATACGCTGGTAAACTGCGGAACGCTGGACCACTTTGCCGGTATGATCGGAACCGGCAACATCAGGCCGGGAACAATCAGCGAATCGACAGGAACGGTTCTCAGCCTGGCAACGCTGGTCGATCAACCTGTTTTTGCCGGTAAAATACCGTGTCATTATGGACCGTTCAGAGATTCCTTCGTCCTGTTGCCTGTCTGTGAAAGTGGCGGCGTCAGTCTTGAGTGGTTCAGAGATAAATACGCCGCGGAACTTGATTACCGCAGTATCGATGAACAGGCTGCCACCAGAATACGTCCGGGTGAAGTGGTGTTCCTGCCCTTTCTTACAGGGTCCAATTCACCTGACTTTG
>JAWSUP010000039.1:0-17025 GCA_033549405.1 Bacillota bacterium
CCGCCGGCTGGCCGGTGCATCTGGAGCGATCGCTGCGATGTTGGGCTGCACATTACCGTCTGTTCTGGTTATCCTCGCGGTTGCGATCGGTACAACCAATTTTCAGAACAATCAGCTGGTACAGCATTTTTTCACCGGCGTTCTGGCTGCCGTTACGGCCTTGATCCTGCTGACTGCCATCAAGATGGCCAAGCGCGTGGTTCATGACTGGATTACGGCGCTCCTGGCTGTCGCGGCAACAATCCTGGTCGCAATTTTCCGCGTTCATGCGCTGCTGATCATCATCGGCGGCGCAACAGTCGGATTTTTTCTATATTGGCTGCATCCCGGGCTCGTTTTGCGCACAACCGGCTTCGATCGCCACAAAGAATCCGGGCAGCCAGATAAAACCGGACATATTCATTCTGACACATCTTCTGATCCCGGGGAAGGAGCCGGTTCATGATTCTGCTGGAATTGTTCTGGTCTTTTTTCCGCATCGGGCTATTCAGCTTTGGCGGCGGCTATGCCATGATTCCGCTGATTCAAAGTGAAATCCAGCAGCATGGCTGGCTGACAGCTGCTCAATTCGCCGATATCGTTGCCATCGCTGAAATGACACCGGGTCCGATTGCGATCAATTCAGCAACCTATGTCGGTTATATGGTCGCAGGCATAACTGGCAGCCTGACAGCCACTGCCGGCGTCACACTGCCGTCTTTGTTGCTTGTTTTGCTGGTAGCCCGATTTTTTGCCCGCTACCAGAATAACCCGCTCTATATGATGGTCTTCTATGGCATCAGGCCCGTTGTTGTTGGCCTGATCGCATCAGCAGCCGTCTTCATCGGCAAGACAGTTATGATCACCATGACAGCAAACCAGACTTTCAGGCAATGGATCGTTGGTTTTTTTCATCAGCCGTTGGCTGTCGTCAGTCCAATCGCACTGCTGATCTTCATCATAACATTGCTCACACAGCTCAAAATCAAATTGCACCCGCTGATCGTGATCGGCGGAGCCGGGCTCCTGAGCATGCTGCTGCACGTGATTATATAAGTTTTTGTATGCCTTTGAGAATATTACAGACCTAAGTCATCGACATCGAAGTCCCAGTTGCCCATCGGCGTGCTGAATGTCTTCGCCCTGATACCGAACGCGTAACTGATATGCCCCTCGTGCAGGACATCTTCAGGTTCTCCGGCCGCGACCAGCTGTCCATGAACCATCAGGAACAATTGATTGCAGTATTTTGCTGCTGCCCGCAGGTCGTGCATGACTGCGATAACCAGTTTGCCGGCCGCTGCCAGGCGCCGGATCACCAGAAACACCTCGTTGGCATGCCGGATATCGAGACTTGATGTCGGTTCATCCAGAAGGAGCATCGGTGTGTCCTGGGCAAGGGCGCGAGCAAACATGACACGTTGACGCTCGCCTCCGGACAAAGCTGTAACTCGTTTATCCGCATCCGGCAAACAGCCCGCCACATCCATACATTGTTCTACATAATCCTGGTCTGCCGCAGAAAATGTGGCCAGAGCTGTTGCATATGGATGTCTTCCCATCATGACGATGTCACGCACCGGAAAATCGAAAGGTATCACTGTATCCTGATGCATATAACTGCACAGGCGGGCATAGTCTCTCGGCTTATAATGGTCCACGCGCCGTCCATTGAAGAGTATATGCCCTTCCGATGGACGGATGAGACCGCCCAGCTGGCGCAGCAAGGTTGTTTTTCCCGCACCATTTGGACCGACGATACCGATGAATGATCCATTGTCAGCGGAAAAAGAAACAGACTTCAGGATTGTCAGCGGATTGTCCCGTCCGACTGTATAGCTCAGTCGCTCGCTTTCGAGATGGACAGGCTGCGTGTTGAGTTTCATTTTGAGCATGTCAGCGCTCCTTTCATACCATCGGACCGCCTTTACGGGCAGAGCGGAACAGCAGGAAAAGAAAATACGGCGCGCCGACCAGGGCCGTAACGATGCCAACCGAGATTTCTGCGCCTGTCGGCCAGGCAAAAAGCCGGGTCAGCAAGTCACACAGCAGCAGGAAGATCGCGCCGCCAAACGCACTGGCCAATGTCAGCGCGCGGTGAGCCGGTCCGACAATGATGCGCATGATGTGCGGAATAATCAGGCCGACAAATCCGATTGGTCCCGTGACCGAGACAATCGCACCTGTGCAGACTGAAGCCAGTAAGATCATGATCATGCGGGTCATCAAAGGTGATACGCCCAATGCACGGGCTTCTTCATCGCCCAGCAGCAGGATGTCCAAGTCGCGTGATTTGAACAGAATGATGATGAGCGTTGCAAAAACCGGTGTAAGCATAGCGAGGACATGTTCCCAGCGCCGGTTGGCCAAACCGCCCATGGTCCAGAAAATGTAGCTGGACACCTGATATTCATTGGCCATCGACAAGGTTAAGGAAGTCATGGCGCCGAAAAAGGCGCTGATGGCCATGCCGCTCATAATCAGGGTCACCGTGCGTGACTGGCCTCCGCTGGCCAGGGCAACAGCGATGATCAGACTGACAGCCAGCATGGCCCCAAAAAAAGCAAAAACCGGCAAGGTGAAAAATGACGACAAACCGCCGGCAATGGCCAACAAAGCGCCAAAACTTGCTCCGGCCGAAACGCCGAGAATACCCGGTTCTGCCAGAGGGTTGCGAAAAACACCCTGCATGATGGTGCCCGACGCAGCCAGGCCGGCGCCGGCCAGCACAGCAGCAATGACCCGCGGCATCCGGATCAGTAAAATAATCGTCTTTTCTGCGTCATCTGGCCGGACAACCGGCAGGCCAATTGCATCGGCGATTGAGCGTATGATGGCCAGAGGGCTGATCCGCACAGCACCAAGGGCGATCGCCAAAATGATTGATCCAGCCAACACCACAACCCCGGCAATCAGGATGGACAGCAGACTTACCCCTCGTCTGGAAGGTTGCCTGGTATGGTCAGCATCAGGCAACACCTGCTGTTGCGTTGAATCAGTCGGTTGTTTCATGTCAAATCCCCCAGGCAGCAAACGACTCAGGGTATCAGGTCAGGATAAGCCAGTTTTGCCAGCTCCTCAACCGCTTTGACCATGTAATGAGAGGTTGAGCCGCGGTATTTTTCCGTGAGAGCAAACACTTTTTCGTTCTGGACAGCCGGAAGCGTCTTCATAATATCATCTGCCATGATGGCAGCGATTACAGTTGCACCGCCATCGTCCACCGCCTTGAAATCAGGTCCGTAAGTGATGGCCGGAACAATCAGAAGATCTGGCTTCCATTCGCCGACGACTTTTTCTTTGCTGACTGCAGAATAGTTCTGTACATTACATACATTGATTGTTCCGGCTGCAATGGCAATGGCGTCAAAGGGAGAACCTGCGCCATAGGCAGCCAGCATACCTGCGCTGCTGCCGGACTGGTCATAGTAATCTTCATAATAGATGACTTTCATTTTCTGGTCGTCACTAAGCCCATCAAGCTTCGCTTCCACCGAATCGAGCACAGCGTCAACGCCGGCGATCAGTTCTGCGCCTTTATCATCTGCGCCAACCGCTGCTGCAAGTGTCGCGATTGCAGCCTTGATCTGCTCAAAATCTGTCGGTGAAGCAAGTTGCAGAACTACAATGTTGGCATCCGTAAGCGTGCGCGTCAATGACCCGTCAGCATCGGAAAAAGTATCCAGGATGACCAGGTCAGGCCTGACGGCCACGATGCCTTCAGGATCTTGCGTGTTGACGCGTGTCGCAACGGCAGCTGCTTTATCGGCTGTATGCGACAAGGCAGGATCGTCACCCCACGCGGATAGTGCTTTGATACGATCTGTCTCGACCAGATCGAGCAGCATTTCACCAGCCCAGACATTGGTGGCCACGATGGCCTGCGGTTCAGCTTTTATAACGACATCTTCACCAGCGGCGTTTTTGACAGTGACCGGCCAGCTGCCGCCACCTGATGTTTGTACCGGTGTCGTTTGACCGGTCTGGCAGGCTGCCAGTATCGAGCCGGCAAGCAGAAAAACAAGAAGGAGTGCAAGGGCACGCGATAATTTCAATTTCATAAAAACCTCCGATTCATAAGATCAGGTTGATGACAATGACGCTTAGTGTCACCTGGTGATCACAATTAGTCTATGTAACCGGTCCGCTGATAACAATAGAGCGATTTGCCTTTTTTTGTATTTTTTCTTGATTCAGGTTTATTATGCGCTTGGCGGAAGAAAGTTTGACTGCAATTGTTGTGGGCAGAAAACCCGAAGAATGATATTATGACAACGGTCGGGTATGGCGCCCGGCAGATGTTTTCTGACATATCAGCTAATTTGCGGGGCGACAGATGAAAACACAACATCAGGAGCAGGCTTTATATGATCCGGTCAGACGATTCTTCACGGAAGCGGGTTACGTTGTACGCGGGGAAATCTCCCATTGCGATGTCGTGGCGGCCAGAGAAGGCGCCGACTTGATCGCTATTGAGTTGAAATTGACGTTGAATCTGTCTGTCATCACACAGGCTGTTGACAGACAGCGTTTATGCAAAGAGGTCTGGATTGCCGTTGCAAGACCGGCCCGTCAACTGCGCACGCGCAAGTGGCAGCACCTGCTGCATGTGCTGAAGCGCCTGGAACTTGGGCTTCTTCTGGTCGCCCTTGACCATCCAGGGCAACCGGTTGAGGCTGTGCTGTTACCGCGTATGATTGATCGGACCCAAGTCATCCGCCGCAACAAAGTCCGCTATGAGCAGTTGAAAAAAGAGTTCTGGGGGCGCCACGGCGACCGCAACAAAGGCGGCAGCACCAAGGTCAGCCGCGTCACCGTCTACCGCGAGCAGGCATTATTGGTCGCCGCCGCTTTGCATACCCATCCATCTGCAACTGCTGCACAGCTGCGTAAGCTTGGGGCTCCCGCCAAAACATGGAACATTCTGTATGACAACCATTATCACTGGTTTGAATCAAAGGGTAAAGGTCTGTATGCCCTGACTGAAGCAGGACAAAAGGCGCTCTGTCAATATGCCGATCTGCTCGGGGATCTGCAGCAGGACCAAAACATCGCTTCACAACAATCCCTAAGCATTGATCAGACCAGGTAACCAAGTGAATATTTGAAAAAAACAATTCCGGGGCACCACTCCCGGAATTGTTCCAAATTGGAGGAGAAAAGTATGAAAGAAGGAGGTTAGCAATTCCTGTCTTGCTATGATTCTAATGTAACAAAAGACTTTGTCTAATTTTATAAATAAATATGAATAAATGTGAACAGGATAAAAACAAAGCAATAACGCGCCGGTCAGGCAGGCAGAAAAGACCTTTCGATAATCCGATCAGGAAACAATCGGCGGGAAATTACATCGCAGATCAGGGCCAGAGCCAACCCGCCGACCAGGTCCGGAACATAGTGCTGTTTGATCAGGACGGTTGACAGCATGATCAAGACCACGAGCAGGACTGTCAGGATCCTGAACCAGATCCTGCGCGGGCCATAGCGGAACAAGGTCATACCTTTGATGGCCGCGACAGCGACATGAAGGCTCGGGAAACAGTTATAGGGCTCATCTGCCGCATAAATCATCAGGACCAGCCGGGACAGCCAGTCCTGGCCTGTAATTACCGGCCGGGGCACATGGGTCGGATAAACAAGAAAGATCAGTGTCGACAAAACCATTGCCAGGACAATAGCTGTTGTGTGGCGATAAACGCGGCGGTTCTGACGGCGGTCAAAGACCAGCCACAAAAAGACAGCAGCAACAAGGGCAAACCAGGCATAATAAGGCAGTACGAAAAACCGGACAAATGGGATCTGGTCATCGATGGGAAACTTCAAAATGACAGCTCGCTCTACATTGGCTGCCAGGCGGTTTGTCTGCAAATATAACACGGTTGACAGCAGATAAACTGAAGCAACCATAAGCCGGCTCCACCAAGTGTCCCTGCGAAAGCCTGATCGAAAAACTGCTGACAGGCCCCAGTGAGTCATGGCAGGATTTTTACGGCCTTCCCGCTGTCGATATCCGCGATGCTTTCAGGCTTGTCGATCAGGTAACCACCGTCAGGATAAACAAGTTTAACTTTCACCTGGCCATAAACTCTTTTGAAGTCACCTGTGTCGATGCCGGCGACATCAGCCCGCTTTTCACAGAATGCTTTAAAGAAGTCAGTCATCTCTTCCGCTGTGACGCTATCCGTCGTTGCGACCATCAGGTAGTCGTTCGCAGTGTGCCAGATGGCGACATCGCGGTCTGCGTCGATCGAAAACGGCGCAAGCGTGTCAATCGATGCTACAAGCGCCTGGCGGACAGAATTCCGGCTCATGATGACCGGAATGCTGATGCCGGCAATCACCAGCAGCGTAACAAGTGCGATCAGGAGAATTCGCAGCTTGACCTTGCCCGGCAACCGGATGTCCGGCAGTTTGGTCGGTTCTTTGGGTATATAGACCGGGGGCGGCGCAGGTTTCGCTTTCTTCTTGGGTTTCTGAACCTGTCCCTGGGGTCCGCCCTGGCCCTTGGCCAGATTGGGCTGAAGGCTCGGACCCTCATATTTGGGCTGAGGCAAATTGGGAAACGTGTAGCCGGTCGGGTCCTCGGCAATGGCCAAAGCCGTCTTGTTTTCAAAAACGGCATCGCAGAACAAGCAATGTCCTTTTTCAGCGACCGCATCGAGTTGCAGGATCGAACCACAATTAGGGCAGCGCCCTTCTTTAATTGGCATAGGTACCTTCCTTTGTCAACAGACGATCTGCCTGATAGTCTGATCTCTATTCATTCGTTTTAGCAAATCACTTTCAGACGACAATATGATATTATAAGGGGAAACGGGAATGAAGGCAAGGAGGATGCGGCAGATGCCGGTAAAAACAAGCAAAATAGTGATTATAGACGGTCAGGGTGGCGGCATCGGCAAAGCTGTCATCGAAAAAATCCGACGTCAGGACTGTTCAGGGATCGAACTGATCGCTGTGGGCACCAACGCACTGGCTACCTCGAATATGCTCCGGGCGGGGGCGGATGCAGCGGCAACCGGCGAGTCGGCCATCGTCTGGAACTGCAAAACCGCTGATATCATCATCGGGGCAATCGGCATCATAGCAGCCGGCTCGATGTATGGAGAGCTCAGCCATAAAATGGCTGCGGCAATTTCTGCCTCAAACGCTGTCAAAATCCTGATTCCAGTCGGCAAATGCCATCTGCAGGTCGTCGGTGTAACGGATGAACCGCTGCCTGTCCGCATTGATCAGGTTGTCGCCATGTTGGAACAATGGTTGACCGATCCGGCTGGACATTAATCGTTGAGCCTGGAACAACCCATTACCGGGAGGAATGAACAGATGATATCACCCGCAGATGTACGACAAACGATGTTGTCGCAAACTATGAAACCGGTCATGGAAGTGCTTTACGGACCTGATCCGGAAGTCCTGACAGAGCAGGCCGATCGCTGGCAGCACCTGGCTGATCTTTTTTCTGACTGCTTTCCGAAGCATGACCAGGTTCGGCTATTCAGCACGCCCGGCAGGACCGAGATCGGCGGCAACCACACCGACCACCAGCGCGGTCGCGTGCTCTGCGCATCGGTTGAGCTGGATATCATTGCCATTGCCGCACCAAACCAGGATAATATCATCCGGTTGCAATCAGAAGGCTTTCCGCACATGGACGTGATCGATCTCACGCATCTGGAGCCGATCGACGTCGAAAAAGAACACTCCGCCTCCCTGATCCGCGGTATTGCCTCAGCTTTCAGGCAGCGCGGCTGCACAATTGGCGGTTTTGACGCCTATACGACCAGTCGGGTCCCGAAAGGATCAGGCCTGAGTTCCTCAGCCGCGTTTGAGGTTCTCGTGGCAACGGTTCTGGATGAGATGTGGAATGGAAGCCGACTCTCGCCGGTCGACCGGGCCATTATCGGCCAATATGCTGAAAACAACTATTTCGGCAAGCCAAGCGGTCTGATGGACCAGTGCGGCTGTTCAGTCGGCGGCTTCATGGCTATCGATTTTCTCGATCCGTCCAAACCGGACGTCCAGCCGATCGACCTGGATTTCGCCGCGACCGGGCATGTACTGGTGATTACCAACACAGGCGGCAGCCATGCTGATCTGACCGCTGACTATGCTTCTATCCCCCATGATATGCGCAAAGTCGCAGCCCAGTTCGGCCTGTCTGTTCTGCGCGCTGTCGATGAAGCACAATTCTGGCAGAAGCTGCCTGGTCTGCGCGACCTGGTCGGTGATCGGGCACTATTGCGGGCGATCCATTTTTTTCAGGACAACGAAAGGGTCAGACTCCAGGCGAAGGCCTTGAACCGGCGTGATTTCGCCGCCTTTCTCACCCTTGTTCAAAAATCCGGTCTCAGCTCGCGCGCGCAGCTGCAAAACGTCTACTCGGATAGATATCCCCAAGAGCAGCCGATTTCCCTTGCATTGTCAGTATCGGAAAAGATTCTTGATGGACGCGGCGCCTGCCGGGTCCATGGCGGGGGCTTTGCCGGCACCATCCAGGCATTTGTGCCGAACGAGTGCGTGGCAGCCTATCTCGAAGCCATGCGCGCGCTCTTTGGCGAACAGGCGCCCTGGCAGATGCGGATCCGGTCACTGGGATCTGTCGAACTGACCGGCGCCTGATGGCCATGGCGGAAACAGAGAGACTGATGCGGCTGGCCATCAATCAGGCCAAAAAAGCAGACCGGGCGGACGAGGTTCCTGTCGGCGCGGTTGTTGTCCGCGACGGCGTCATCCTCGGTCGCGGCTTCAACCGGCGTGAATCCAGACAGGATGTCACGCTGCACGCCGAACTGGTGGCGATCCGCCAGGCGTGCCGGCGCCTCAACAGCTGGCGGCTGGACGACTGTGACCTTTATGTCACGCTTGAGCCATGCATCATGTGCGCCGGTGCGATCGTCCAGGCAAGGATCCGCACGCTTTATTATGGCGCCGCCGATCCCAAAGCGGGCGCCTGCGGATCAATAACCGACGTATTCAGCCTCCGGCAAAACCATCAGGTCGATGTCCGTTCTGGCCTTCTGGCATCCGAGTGTTCTGCCCTGCTCAAAGGATTCTTCCGCCGTCGCCGTGCGCTTGACAAAGCCTCCGGAACGAAGGGCGAACGCAAGCGACAGGCAATGTGCGGAGACACTTAAAGCATCGGGATTGCCAGCCCGCGGCGAATGTGCCAGACCAGGCTCCTTTTCACGGGCTGTCCGGTCAATGCCTCAATGGCACGGGCATACCAGGCCATCTGCGTGCTATAGCGCCGTTTGATTTCTGTATACAGCTCTGTCTGGCTGCCCTTGATATAGTCGGATTTATAGTCGATCAAGGTTATGCCGTCCGCATCGCGATACCAACAGTCAATGATACCCTGAATCATGACCTGGTCATCCGGAGCCAGTCCGCCGCAATCTCCGTAGACCTGACAGGCCGGTAATGCCAGCGTGAAAGGCATTTCCTGGTAAACGGATCCGGCATCGTCATCTATAGCCTGTACAAGCTCTCCCGCCAGCGCTGAATCGACAAACCGCCTGATCACACCGACAAACGGACGAACGGCCTTCAGTTCTGTTTCTGACAACATCCCCACTTGGCACATGTTCGTCAGCTGATGTTCGATTTCCAGGCTGCTTTTGTCCAGTCTGGCAGCCGGCAGATCGAGATAGCGAAAAACTGTGTGCAGCGATGTGCCAAGTGCTGCGCCGGCCAGATGGATGCCAGTGTTTTCTGCTTGCTGATCGGTCAGGTCCGGCAGGCTGAGTGTCAGATCGATCCCTCTGTATGTTGGTTCCCGACCGGCGGAACGCGCTGGTAACGCTTCGGCATCCGGATCGTCGAACGGTTCTCGCCGCTTCATCTCACTGACCGTCAGTTTAACGGGTGTCCGGGCGGCCTGCTCGAATCGATAGGGATCGATTGTCCGTTTACGCAGCCGGTCAGGCTGTTCTGTTTCAACGATGGATGCCCCGGCATGGTTTTCCAGATTTTCTGCGCTGTGCCGGGACTCAACAACCGGCTCTGTCGCCTTTTCCTGGCGATATTCAGCTTCTTCACGACGGACATCATCGAACCGCACCGGCCGGACCGACCAGGCCTGGCAGGATTCCATTCCTGGTATCGTCTGTGCCGCTACAGTTTCTGCTGTTTCCATCGCCTGAAGGCCATCGAGAAAAGACAGGTCGACTGTCGGGTTTCTGGCCAGGACCATGATGATCCATTCCAGAAAGGTGCGAGCCGAACGTACGAGGTGATCCGGCAGACAACGGCTTGTGACCCGGCGCGCCTGGTCAATCCTGTCACGCAGGCGGGTGTCGCCTTTTTCCGGATCGACGTTGATGGCGCCGACCAGATACAGGCAATCCATGGCACGGGTCATGGCCACATACAAAAGGCGCAATTCTTCCGCCATGCCGGCTGCGCGGAGCTCATCGAGCATGGCAATTTTGAGATGAGTCGGATAGCGGATCCGGCGTTCTGGATCGGCATAATCAAATCCGATGCCAAGGCTTTCACTGAACAAAATATGTGCCTGGCTGTCAGATCCGGTGATTCGCCCGCTCATCCCGACGAGAAAAACGACAGGAAACTCGAGTCCCTTGCTGCCGTGGATGGTCATGATTCTGACCAGATTCTCGTCATTGACAGCCGGTTCGATTGGAACATCGGCCAGATCCTGCTCCCGCAGACGCTCCAGATAGCGTGCAAAACGGAACAGCCCTTTCTGCCTGGTTTTTTCAAAATCCTCAGCCCAGGTCTGGAAACGCCTGAGCAGGCGCACCTGTTCCCTGCCGTCTTCTTGTGCAGCCACCCGGTCGATCCAGCCGGTCTGCGAGTAAATAAGGCCTAGAAGTTCACCGATCGTCAGCGTTTGCTCCTTATCCCGTAATACCGCAAGCCAATCCAAAAAACTGGCCAGGCGTGCCCTGAGCGTTTCATTCTGACCATCCAGACGATAGGCAAAAACGGCTTCATGGAAATAGTGAAAGCCTTTTTCTTTGCCAAGCAGCCGGATCATGGCCAGTTCTTCGATGCTGAAAACCTCATATCCTATTCCGCCATGCATAACGGTCGCGAGATGAAAATCCTGCCGCCAGTTGTCGAGCACATGAATCATGCCCTCAAGCAGGCGAATGACCGGGCTGTCCATCACAGCAGAGCCGACATCCGCATAAACAGGAATGCCGGCCGCTTCAAGCTGATCACGATAAGCTGTCATGATGGTGCGCGTCCGCGCAAGGATCACCATCTCACGCCACGAACGGCCAGATGCGCGCAACGCGCGCATCTGACAGACGACGGCAAGGGCTTCCATCTCATAGCGGTCCAGGTCTCCCGGTGCTCCCAGGTCTATCTGATCAGCCCGATCGGTCTGATCGGTCTGGTCAGTCTGATCGGTCTGGTCGGTCTGACCGGTCTGGTCGGTCTGACCGGCTTGATCGTTCAGTTCCTGAAGGACCGCTTCATCCCCGCCTGATGCGGCTGTATCGTTTCTGTCAAGCAATAAAACATGTACAGGATGTGTCTCGTGCGGATCGTCCGGCCGAACCGGCACCAGGGCTTGATGGTTGTCATAGTCGATTTCGCCTGCTCCTATGGACATCAGTTGGACAAAGACATCGTTGACGGCAGCCAGTATCCCCGTGACACTGCGGAAATTGCGATTCAATTCCAGCAGTTGCCCGTTGTCACCGGCGCCGTACTGCCCGGCTTTCTGACGAAAGATCTGCGGCCTGGCATGGCGGAACCGATAAATGCTCTGCTTGATGTCCCCGACCATCAGGCAGTTGTCCTGACTGACGGTCTGCAGGATCGCTTCCTGGATACTGCTCGTATCCTGATACTCATCGATATAAACTTCGCTGAAGCGTTCGCGATAATAGCGATTGGCTTCTTCCTGGCGTAAAATAGCCAGTGCGATGTGCTCAAAATCACCGAAATCGAGCACGCCTGCGTTCCTCTTCTGTTCCGCGTACCGCTCGTCCAGGCCGATGACCAGCGCGACAAACACATCGATTGCCGGCAGCATCTCCCTGATCTCACCTTCGATCACGGCAACAGATTTATCGAACACATGACTGGTCTGGAAAAGGAAGTGCCGGCGAAAACGATTGGTGCCGCAATTGCCGGTCAAAAAACAGATCACCTCGGCGACATGCCCGGAAAACAATTCCAGGAAAGCTGTTTTTTCTGCAGTGTCACGCTGCGATGACCGCGGTAGCGTGACACTTTCCAATGGTATCGACATTGCGCGGATCTCATCCCAATCGTGGCCGTCCCGCTGCAGGTACTGCTGCAGGTCAGTAAGGATCAGCAGGGCAGACATCAGTTGATCTTTTACCTCTTCATTGCGCCGGATGTCCGCCAGAAAACGTATGGGGCTTGACAAAAGGTCCTGCAGTTCCGGCAGGACGATCATAGCCCTGTCCAGTCTCAGGCGCAGCTGATCCAGGATCGTGCTGCAATAGCGGCTGCCGGAAAAGTCGGCAGTCGCTTCTGCCAGCGCTTCTTGCTTCGTTCCGATAAACTGGCGGTAATCCGGCAGACTGCGCAGGAAATGGAACAAATGCAGCAGCAGTTCGCGGACCGGCTGATCGCTGCGGCTATCGCCATAACCGTCAGTCAGCCGGTAGAATGCCCGGACCTGCTCCGACCAGACCTGATCTGACGGATCGCCGAGGTCAATGGCCTCATACTGGCTGTTGATCCATTCATCGAGAACCTGGCGCAACAAAAGATCCGACTCAAACCGGTCCTGAACAGAAAATCCCGGCTCAACCAGGGGTCTGCCCTGCCGGTCGGTTACCAGATGGTAGAAATTCCGGATAACCTGCAGGCAGAAGGCGTGGATCGTCGATATGGCGGCGGTTGGCAATAAAGCGAGCTGACGGCTCAGATAGCGCCGCACGTCCGGGTCCTGGCTCTCAGCCCTGGCTGAGCGCAATTTATCTTCGATCTTGTCGCGCATATTGCGGGCGGCGGCTTCTGTAAAGGTCACGACGAGGACATGCTGGACGTCGAGCCGGGCGTTCGCGATGCGCTCGACGATACGTTCTGTCAGAACGGCGGTTTTACCCGATCCGGCTGCCGCTGAAACAAGGATGTTGCCGTGTTCTGCCTGAATCACATTAGTCTGTTCCCTGGTAAACAACAGCGTCATGGGCGCACCTCTTTTTCAGCTTCTTCCTGCATCAACTGCAGGAAAACCTGCCGATCAGTCAAGCGGCTGCCCGGTATCCTTTCCACAGGTTTATCCAGCCTGTGCCAGAGCCCTTTGCGCGGATCAAAATGGCAAAAGGCCATGAAATCACAAAAATCACAGGGCGGCCGGCGGCCGGTGAGCCTGGCAGGCCGGACCGGAAAGCGGCCTTCAAGCAGCTCAAGTGCGATCGCGGACGCTTTCTGCAGAGAATGCCGGCATAGCTGCTCCAACACGGGAGGATCCAATTGCAGACTCACCGGTTTTTGTGCTCTCAGAAGTTCTTTGTGCAGGCGGTCTTGTTGCAGCGTCCTGATGTCCTTGATTGTCAGAATAGGGCGATTCACGGTAAACCAGGCGGCATCTTCCGCTTCAGAGCCTGGATGTGTCCGGGCATAGGCGGCCAGATAGACCGGCAACTGCAACGCCAGTCCGTGGTACAAAGCTTCATAGTCGACGGTTCGATTGCCGCTCTTGTAGTCGATGATCCTGAAGCGACCGGAGTCAGGGTCAAGCCGGCAGTCAACCCTGTCAATCATGCCGCGCAGCCAGACTGTCCGCGGTCCATCTGACGTCAGGTACAGCGGATTTCCAGTCTCAGGACCAAATATCCATTCGAATTCGACCGGCAAATAGGGCTCATTGCAGTAATGACTGAAGATTACAGACAGGCTCGATAAAGCCGTCTGCCGGACGCGTCGGCCGACGGACGCGTTGAGACCAGCGTCAAACAGGCGATGCAAACGGTTGTTTTCAGCGGTAATCCGCAACCAGCCATCGATCAGGGCAGCATGATCCTTCTGCAGCCAGCGTTGCCAGAAGTCGTAAAGAAGCGCTTCCCTGCCAGTCTCGGGTATTTGTTGCAGTTCCCGGCTGACGGCCTGCAGGGCCAGCTCGAGAATGCCATGCAGCAGGATTCCGGTTTCGGTCAATTCTGGTTTCCATTCAGGCCGGCGCCGTAAACACAGAAGCCGTTCAGCCAGGTGGCTGAACGGGCACCCGGCATATTTTTCCAGTTGCGAAACACTCAGGACAACAGGCTCCTGATAGAAGGCCAGAAGTGTCTGTTCGCTGATCCGGTGCGGCAAATCCGGTCGGACTGGCGTATCCAATCCGGCGAAAGACAGCAGACCTGCCAGTTCCGGCCAGGCAGATTCAACACCTTCTTGAGATTTTCCTGCTGACAGCAGCCATCTGAACGCAGGTCCGGGCGCGTTGATCCGCGCGTCGGTGCGATCCGGGAATACCGACAGACAGCGGTGACAACCGGGATACTGGTCTGCCAGCATACCAAACAGATGCGACACAGCCGCATCCGGTGCGGTCAGATACAGATGGTCTGATGGCTGAGTCAAGAGCGTTTCAAGAACATAAGCGTCGGCAAAAGCTTTGTCGCGGGCGTTACTGGGCAGTTGCAGACCCATCAACTGCGACAGCATTTGCCGGTCAGGATCCTTGAGCAATCCTTCCGACGGCAGCGGGGGCGGGAGGTTGGCGGCAGAAGCACCGACCAGAAAAAGGATACGTGACTGCCGCAGCATGGAACGGTTCAAATCGCCGACACTGACCTGGTCGATCGCTGACGGTATCACACCGCTGGCTGCCGCATCCATGCCCGCTGCCAGAAGATCGCGGAACTGCTGCAGAGTAGCCGGCAGGTCAGGAGACAATTGCAGCAGCTGATCCAGAACACGGTTAAGCGCGTTCCACGATTGGGCCAAAGCGACAGCCACATCCATTTCGTCTGCTGCTGTCAACTGGCCAACACGCTGGTTGATCCGGTCAGGTATACCCTCGCTGATGAGGAATCGGCGCAGTACTGCCACCTTCATCTTAATGTCAGGTGCTTCTTCCAGCGTCTCCAGCACCTGCCTGAGCGGTGCTAGCGCCCGTTCGCGCAAGGCGATCAGTTCGTCGGCTCTTATCCCTTCATCGGACGATTCCGGCTGTCGCGTTTCGTTTTCCTGGTCGATCGGGTCATCCGTTGCGGCTGGATCCTCGGAAGACAAATCGTATTCCCGGTAGAGCTGATCAGAAAAAATCCGGTCTTTCCGGAAAAGACCGCGGGCCAGCCAGGTATTTTCCAGCCGGTCAATCTCATCGGCAGACAAGGCGCATATGCCGGAGCGCAAGTAGCTCATCAGAGACTGACGCGTCCAGCTCGACAAACCAGTGTCGAGCAGGCCCAGAATATAACGCATGAACGGAGTGCCGCTGAGGGAGCGTTCCATATCTAAAAAAAGGCGGGATGCCATATTCACGAAAAACAGCGCGCAGCCGAGGTGTCGTGCCGGACAAATTGCAGATCGCAATGCTGACATCACGGTAGCGGTATCCCTCCAGCTGAACCAGTCGCCGAATTTCACCGGCAACCCAAGTCAGTTCATCGTCCGCTGAACAGGCCTGCACCAGGTGCAGTTGACAGGCAGCATCGTCTTGTTTTTCCGATTCAGTCATTTTTTTCGGCAGTCGACCGGTTCTGAGCAAGGATATTATCTGTGCAGGCAATCCGGCGGCTTGATCATTTTGCTGAATCAGTTTTAGTCCGGGCAGAAGGCCCTGCAAGCGCCAGGCTGTCTTGCGCCCTGCAGCGTAAGCGTCGGCTCCATGGTCGAGGGCTGCCCTGTCTGCTGGAACCGCATCCGCCGCAACCGTCAATGTCAGATGGTCAGCAATGGTTGAAAGGCCTGCAATGACTGCATCCTCCTGTGGCGTAAAATCACGCAGTTCACCGAAGCCGGTGACCCAGATCTGCGTCCGGCAGAGCCATCTCAGGCGCGACAGTGGCCATGGCCAGTCCTGCTCCGGCATGCCTGCCAGCAGCTGCAGAACATCAGCCAAACGATTGAGATCATCCTCGGCATCAGTCAGTCCGGTCTCGCCAAGCGCCTCGTCATAGCCTGCCAGCACCCGCGCAAGATCCTGGCTCTTCTCCCTGAGCGCTTTGTCGCCCACCTGTTCGGCCGCCAGCAGCAGTTGCGCCTCGCCGATACGGTAGCGCCTTAAATCACCCAGGACGGCGGCAATCTTATTGACAAAGCCCGGCTTGTCGGCCAGACTTGCGAAAGCATGAAGCCGACTTCGCTCTTTATGGAGGACGCGATGGATCAGCATGGCCCGACCGACCTGGTCAATCGGATTGAGGGGCTGCCGGCCAACCTCGCCCAGCAATCGCCAGGCCAGACGGCGAAAACTGAGAACCTCCGCCAGCATCAGACCTGGGGCCGCGGATAAATCCAGCCAGGCTTGCTCCATGGTCATCTTGGTCTGTTCTGGTACGATCAGGAGTGCACGCCTGCCGGGATCATGAGCGGTCAGATCAATAGCCTGCCGCAGACAAGTCGCCTTGAGCAGGCTGCGCATGGTTCCATAGAGCAATGACGGCATGGATCAACCTCTCTGCTGTGATTTATACTTGATCTATCGTATTTTAGCAAAATTTGTGTTATCCTTCAACTTGATGGCCTTTTGTTCACACACATCAAGCCATACCAGGAGGAAATGCCAGGGTGAACCAGACTTCACGCCAGAGAAACTGCACTGCTTCGTCCAAACCGCTAAGAGACAGGAAAAGGGCGGCCATTGACCACCATTATGCCCGCTATCCCATTCGTCGCGGCCTGGTCGGCAACATGGCATTTTTGTTCGGCATGGCTTATACTCATCTGGGTATCTGCCTGCGTGCTGAAGGTCAGGCAAATATCCCCGGTGAAGCGCCGTATGTCATCGCAGCGAATCACGAAACTTATGTCGATGGCATGTGGATCGGTTCATACCTCCCGCGCAACCATTTCCGGCTGTTCAGCTGTATTGCTGCCAAGGACCTGGAAGATCGTCATGGCCTTTTAGGCAAGCTGATCGTC
>JAWSUP010000040.1:0-16975 GCA_033549405.1 Bacillota bacterium
GCCCTGCCCGGCATACAGCAGCGGGTAACCGCGCGGGTCAACCGAAGCCGTGCCCTTGAAGCCATAACCGACCTTGATCGGATCCCGCGTCGGCGCACCGCTTTCCAGATCCAGAAAATAAATCTTGCCATCGAACACGGGATAAATAACCTCGACCAGATCTGTCTCTTTCATAGCCGGATCGATTCCCATGACCTGCCGGGTCTCTTCCGGCCAGTGGACCAGAAGCGGCTGACCGGTCCAGCCGGCTCCGGGCCAGTAGCTGTTATTGCCGCTGATGGCGCCGATAGCGTGCGTCCAGACGATTTCCAGCTTTTCTTCGCTGATATCGGCTTCTCCCCAGGACGGCGCATTGCGGAAATGGTTGCCGCGGAAAGTCAGGACGCCTTCCATGTCGGTAAATGTTTTGACGGAACCGAAGGCGATCGGCTCTTCAGGTTCAGCAGATGACAGCAAGCGATTGTCGTGATCAAACAGCCACCAGCGGATACTGGCTGATTCGTTGATCATTTTGAGCCAAGATCCGTCGGATTGCTTTTTGCCCGCCTCAAAATCCGGCAGCGTGTCAAGCGGAATGAGCAGTTTAGCCGGATCCGTGATTTCTGGCGTCGGCGTGGGCGAAGGTGTCGGTGTCGGAGGAACAGTCGGGGTTGGCGACGGCGACGGTGTCGGAGTTGCGGTCGGCTGCGGCGTCGGTGTCAGTGTCAGTGTCGGTTCTGCGGTTGTCGATTCAGATTGGGTTGTCGATGGCTGGCTGAAGCAGGATGCTAAAGCGAAAACCAGGCATAGCATGACCAGAAACAGAATCAGGCGATAACGCATTCTAAACCTCCGGTATTTGGGGTTGTTTGCCAGGGATCAGGCGGCAGGCATTGCCGGACAGCACCTGTTGCTTCTCACTTGCAGTCAGTCCCAGACAGTCGATGAAAGCCAGCTCCTGCAGGGGATCGCACCAGGGAAGGTCCGAGCCGAACAGGATCCGGTCGATTCCGTGTGCTTCGATCAGGCGTTTCGCTTCGGGGAGCGGTATATGGCCGCAGCTGAAAGCCGTGTCGAAATAGATCGGTTTCCCGGCCAGCCATTGGATGACTGCCTGCCAGCAGAAGCTGCCGCCGAGATGGGCAGCGACAACAGGTGCTCCGTCAAACCAGTCCAGCGCCTTTGCCAGCGCTTTGGGCGAAGCCCATTCGGTATCGGCAAACCCGATATCGTATCCGGCATGGAAGACAGTCACAAGATTAAGGGCGGCCGCATGGCGATAGATCGGTTTCATTTTGGGATCGTCTGCGGCAAAGTGTTGGAAAAAAGGATGCAGTTTCAATCCGCGAATACCGAGTGAAGCCATACGTTCCAGCTCATCCAGGGCATCCGGCGCATCCGGGTGGACAGAACCAAACGAAATGATGCGCGCGCTGTTGCCGGCGGCTGCAAAGTTGTTGACCGCTTGTTGTTGGCCGGGTGTCGTGGCAATATTCAAAACCCAGGAGGCCTGGATGCCGCACTGATCCATCTGGCTAATCAGACCATCTGCAGTTCCGTCTGTCCATGGTTTGAGGCCGCCGCTATTCTGCCGGAGCTGTTCCAGAGCAGCCAGGGCGATTCGGGGCGGAAAACAGTGTGTGTGGCAATCAATTGTGTTAATCAGCATAGGCACTCATTGACCGGTTATTCTCCATCGATCCATCTAGGCAAATCCATTCTTCGCCCATTCATGATAACACAAAAAGAGCCGGCTGGTGAGCCGGCTCGATCGAGTCTGTCGGTTGTTATTCGCTGCGTTCATGGTGTGCCTATGGCAGTGAATGCCAGGATATGGAACGACAGGATTAAGATTTTTTCTCCCGGCGGAAGCAGAGGAACCAATCGAGGCAATAGACATCATCCCCGTGCTGTTCAACCCGCTCTTTAGCTGCACCGCATGAACCCGGAGGCGGAATGATGACGTCTTCACCCGGCTGCCAGTTGGCCGGCGTCGCAATCGCTTCCTTGTCTGCCTTTTGCAGGGCGATGATTACACGCTTGATCTCCTGCATATTGCGTCCGGTAGAAGCAGGATAGTACATGATGGTCCGGACGATGCCCTTGGGATCTATGATGAAGACAGCCCTGACAGCTTGTGTTGTCGATGAGTTGGGTTGTACCATGCCAAAGAGCTTGGCGACATCCATACTGATGTCTTCGATGACAGGGAAAAGCACCTCAACGTTCTTCATGCCCTTATATTCGATTTTTTCCTTAATCGTCCTGAGCCAGGCTATATGGGCGTACATGCTGTCAATCGACAAGCCGATCAGTTCAGTATTCAGGCCAAGAAACTCTTGCTGCATGCTGGCGAATGTCATGAATTCGGTTGTGCACACGGGCGTGAAATCGGCCGGGTGGCTGAAAAGGATAACCCATTTACCCTTGTAGTCATCTGGAAAGTTAATCTCACCCTGGGTTGTTTTAGCCTTGAATGCCGGAGCCGGATCACCGATTAATGGCAGTCTGATGTTTTCGTCCATGATAATGTTCCTCCTGTTTTTGTAATGTTTCCGCAGGGTCTGCACCTGCTTTAACCACATTATATTATGGGCATATGAACATTTCTGTAACATTGTCACAACTATTTGAAAAAAATGCACTGCCTGTCCGGCCGAAAACAGAAGCCAGAAATGCCGGTCCAGGTTGTTTGACAGGGGCAGATGGCGATGATACGATGGGGGTGGATCTACAAATGCGTTGATCATCAGGCCAGAATAATTCCGGCAATAAGATAAGAGGTGGCTGAGTTGGCCAGACCCATCAAATGGCGTAGAATTGAGAATATGCCTCGGTTCCAGCATTTCACACCGATCGGCCAGGGGCATGGGACGGTGGAAGAGAATGTATTGAAGCTTGAGGAGCTGGAAGCAGTGAGGCTTAAGGACCTGGAGGGATTGGAACAAGAAGACTGTGCCACTCGGATGGAAGTGTCACGTCCGACTTTCCAGCGAATTTTGATCGCTGCCCGCGAGAAGATAGCCGATAGCCTGATCCATGGCAAGGGCATCAGGATTGAAGGCGGCAATTATACCAGGGGTATATGTCCTGTCCGCTGTCTCGACTGCGGCAAAGTCTGGGATGAAAGCATAGAACGCCTGGAAAACGATGATTCTGACTACAATTGCCCAGACTGCCATTCACTGCGTCTTGAGTGTTGTCCGGAAGATCTGGCGGCACATGGCGGTCGCAGCACGAACTGCTGGGGCGCGTGCCGTCGCCTGGGACACGGCCAGGGCCAGGGACGGGGATTTAGACGTGGTCGGATCAAAAAACCTCAGTGATGCAGATCCTGGTCAGGGGCATTCCCGCTCGCCGCTGTCATAGGCGAGCTTTTTGAGTGCTGCAATTTGTTTGTCGGTTCCCAGAACGATCATCGAGTCGCCGGTCAGCAATAATTCATCCGGACCAGGATTGATTAATATTCGCTTACTCTCTTTTTTCTGCATGGCTAAGACGACAAGCCCCGTTTTTTCTGGAATGCGGGCAACCTTCAGCGTTTGTCCGATCAAGGGCGAATCATCTGACAGAACCACATCTTCAAGATCAAGGACAACTTCACCAACGTGCGTGATCATGTCCAAAAAAGAGATGACGGTTGGCCGCAGCATCAATGCGGCCATGCGCCTGCCGCCGATTTCGTTGGGCGATATGGTGCGGTCCGCTCCGGCCCGCGTAAGCTTCTCGTGCGCGTGGTCTTCAATGGCGCGTGAGATGATGTAGAGATCTTTATTGAGATAGCGCGATGTCAGAACAGTGAATACATTGTCCGCATCTGTCGACAACGAGCTGATCAGGCCTCTGGCGCCCATGATGCCGGCTTCAACCAGAGTTTCTTCATCAGCCGCATTTCCATGAATCGCCATGATACCGCGATGGATCAGCTCATCGACACGCTCCCGGTCATTGTCGATAACAATAAACGAAACACTGCTTTTTTCGAACTGGCGGATGACGTTCTCACCGGTCTCGCCGGCGCCACAGATGATGTAATGGTTGTCGAGCGTTTCCATCCGACTCTTCAGCCTCCTTCTCTGCATCGCTTCTCTAAGGTTTCCCTCGACAAAAAGCGATACAATGCTCGTAAACAGGTAACCGACAAAAGACAAACCTAAAAAGATGATGACGATGGAGAACAACTTGGCTTCGGGTGTCATATCGGCTACTTCTTTGTAGCCAACGGTTGATATCGTGATGACCGTCATGTACAGGGCGTCAAGAAATGATACCTGAAGCAGATGGCTGTATCCGATCACGCCTATAATCATGATCACAATAAAGATCGTGATCATGATGATCAGTCTCCGACTGTCTCTGCTGCTTTTTGACCGCTGTTTCCTGATCATTGTACAGACTATGGCTTATTGTGGTTCATTGGAGCCATCGGTCGCGTTTGCACCGTCACTGTCACTTTCTGGCAGATTCCCTTTAGGTCTGCGGCCAAACCGATAATGCTTATCCAGCAGTTCCTTGATTTCCGGATATGCGCTTTTTGCCTGCTTGATCGAATAGATTCCCTTGAGGATCAGGAATCGGATGGCCAGAGCTCCGAGCAGCAGACCAAATGCCAGACCTGCCCACAGGCCCCAGATCCATTGCACCGACCAGCCATAGACGGCGAACAGGATGGCAACGATCAGGGCAACCGTCATAATCAGGGCTAGAACAGCCGCATACAAGGCGATCACATGCCGACTGTGACAGTCGGCACACCGCGGAACGTCGATGTGTCTGACATTGTAAATGACCTGTGTCTGCGATGACGTTGTTTTCGCATCGACATCTCCATACATTTCTGTTGACCAGGTATTATCGGCATTGGCCTCACGGACTGAACAAAACCAGCAGTTCATTGGATTCCCTCCCATCAGAATTGGGGCTTTACTACAAGGACTCAGCTGTTTCATCTGTTATCTTAAGTATAGTGATTCACTGTGCTGCATACAAGCACCTGACCGATGATTCAACAGATTCATCTGAAAATATTCCACATCGTCAGATAACAATACCTCCGTTGGGGCTGATCACCTGACCGGTGATGTAGGCCGACCGGTCAGAAGCCAGGAACAGGACTGTATGGGCGACATCAATGACGGAACCGATCGATCCGAGCGGTGTTTGCTCAGACAATGCTGCACGGGTTTCCGAGTCGAGAGCGGCATTCATGTCGGTGTCGATGACGCCGGGAGCGACACAGTTGACCTGGATCTGCGATGGTCCCAGCTCTTTGGCCAGCGCTTTGGTCAAGCCAATGATGGCTGCTTTGGCCGCTGAGTAATGAACTTCACAAGAAGCGCCGACAATACCCCAGATTGAAGAAATATTGATGATCTTTCCGGATTTTCTGCGGATCATGTCCGGCAGAACAGCCTGACAACAATGGAACGCGCCTTTGACATGTACGTCAAACATGCGGTCCCAGTCAGCCTCGCTGATATCAGTGAAAAGGCTCTGTTGACCAAATCCGGCATTGTTGACTAGGATGTCAACCGGACCGAATGTTTGTCTGATCCCGGTTATCATGGCGTCGACCTGCGAACGGTCGCTGACGTCTGCCCTGACTGACATAACCAGGCAGCCGGCCTCATGCAATTCGCTTTCAAGGCTTTCGGCATCTGCCTGATGGTTGTGATAATTGATCGCGACGCGGCAACCGTCCAGGGCAAACTGACGTGCCACCTCGCGGCCGATACCGCGTGATGCCCCCGTCACCAGCACAACTGCGCTCATGGGGCTCGGTCCGGTTCCCGATCTGATAGTATCTTCCCTGATTCCCACGCTGCGATCCTCCAAAAACAGGATACTTCATCATAGCATGTGGGAGCAGAGGAGGGCTAGTTTATAAATAAATCTTTAATCAAACCGCTGCCACGCATACATGGCAAAGACAACAAGCCGATGCTGGGCTCAAAAATTCTATTCCGGTTGCAGGATATACATACCAAAGTCATGGACAAGCCCAAATTTGATCGTTATATTGCTGTCTTTATTTGTGAATGGTATGAATTCGCCAGTTTTGACATTCACGACAGATTTGATCTTGTCTGGAAGATTGAGCACCACCTCGACGTTGTTTACTTCAGCTGAATAAAACGCATCCATAGAATTGACTAAAAAAAGCTGATAAAAATTCGACTCATCGTCATGGTAAAGAAGGGTTTCCAACCATTTGGGCGCATTCGTACTGATATAGGTCTGGGTAGGAAGCATATGACGGATTAGCGTTGTAGTCACTTCCTTGACTGCATCGAACTTATCTGCCTGGATCGGCATTGCGATATACATGACTTTTCCTTTTTCATATCGGTTAACTGTTACAGCAGGATAGTCCGTTTCAATTCCTGGAGGATTGCTGATCGCAGATGCGAATCTGTAGTTTTCTGTCGAGTGTGAGTAAGGAAGTGTCAGTTTGGCAAGCACAGCAACACCTTGATCCAACTTCACCTTGACGGCACTGCTGATAACGGACATCGGGTATTGATGATCGAAGTTCAGGAAAAGTTCCTTGGCATGGTCTTCAGGATTGATATATGTCACATCTTCGATAGTCTCACTCTCAAAGTGGACTCCCATGAGTTTCGCCAATGCAAAATCGTTGCGTAATCCACCGTTGGGATCATACATGCCGGTGAGGTAGGTAATAATAAGCGAACCGCCGTTTTTAACATATGCTTCGAGGACTTCAATTTCGTTGTCGTGTAGCATATAGGCATTGTTCAGGAATACGACTTTACTTTGCTCGCATATCTCTTTGATTCTGTTTTTCTTGAAAGCCATATCATATAAAAGATGATCAGCGATTAGCGCCGACGCAAACGGCTCGAGAGAAGAACAGACACTGAAACCCTTCTGTTGAGAGGAATGCGGATCGAAAAGCGACTCCATATTACTGTAGACTGTTACATCTCGCAACATTGTTGCATCGGGGCGCCAGTATTTAAAATATGGGACAAACTCTTCCTTTAGTGAACCGAGCATCTCATAAAGCCTTTTGTCCATTGTTCCATCTGGATTAATGGCGTCAATGAAGGTGAATGCAGCATTGTGTGCGATTGCGCCATACACAAGTATTCTCATCTCCTCCTTCGACTTATTTATCGTGTGGTGGTATAGATGGACACAACGTGATGTCATATATTCGATCGGCTTGTTCAGCGTCAGGTTGTTCATGCATTTGCAGACAACGGAGCACTCAAGCGCCGTACCGTAGATATCAGCTGCCAGATAGTCGCTTAAATCGATAAATTCGTCACTTGTTCCGTTGAACCATCCTGACAACCATGAACCGGATTGGAATGCCATGGTGACATCCGGTTTGATCGCTCTAGCCGTATCGTTGACAATATGTGTAAAATCAACAAACCATGCCTGACGCCGACGCTGATATGCCACCCATTCCGGGTCTGTCCAGTCGACCTTCCTGGGGATCTCCCTGCCCGTTTCGTTGAAATAACGGTCGCGGCAGGATGAGCAATGACAGATCATCGTAAACCACCCGATCATGTCTATCCACATGCCATCGAAATCATAATGCTCACACAAATACTTGATCTGGGCACGCGTGTATTCACGGTACCCTTCATTATTAGGACAGCACAGGCCATATCTGCCTTGACCGGAAAAGCCGATCTGCATTGAATTTTTCCCGTCGGCACTGATCATGCGCCAGGAGGGATGCGTGTCAAATCCCCAGCGGCACCACATGTTAAAATAGGCAATCGTATGAAGTCCACGAGCCTTGAGGGCTGCCAAGGTAGGGCCGGTTATGTCCTTCCCTTTGAGTCCGTTGTGCATATGCCCGACTTCAGTCGGGAAGTAGCAAATACCGAGGCAGTTGCCTGTATACAGTTCAGCTGCATCCAGCTTAGCTGTATGCATATTATCTGCATAAACTTCAGACGAAAATTTTGACATGAAATCAGGATTCCAATCATTAATATGCATATCGACAAGATTACGCCACTTCGATTCCTTATACCATTTCTTCATAATACTTTTCCTCCTAGTACAATATAGTTGTGGCCAGTAAAGGCTGGCTGAGCCGGCTCCTCGTATCACATGCGAGGTAGTGAACCTGCAGGAGTAAGGATGGATGTCGAAAAGCCCAATTCAACCCTCGCTCTATTGTGCTTGAATCCTGCTGATCGAGTCCTTTGTCATGGCTATTTTCCATTGGATGCAGGCCTGGTCACAGACATACTCCATGGTCGGCTCCCAGCCAAGTCGCGAATCACGTGTAACAAAGGCGAGCGTTGCTGCTGCATTCCTGATTTCATACTCGGCCAGCATGATCATGGCAGCACGGATCTCATCAGTACTAGCATTTGGTCCGGACGGCAAGTATTCAGAAACCGCGGAAAGCAGCAGCGTTCGATCTAGTTTCTGGCCCGGCTGCAACAATTTATACTTCGGATATGGATGCTTGGATCGCGCTTTATGGTGCACATCCGCTTCACCGTTGAGACCAAAAAGAACACAGCGCAGGATGTGCCATTTTTTCACATTGACGCATGTTACTGCTGTATTAAGCGAAAACTTGCATAGTCCATACGTATAGAGCGCTTGCTGTTTTTTTACCCCCTCCATTCGATCTAATACTGACTCAAAGATTCTGCATGCTTCTTCACAAAGTGACACCATTTGCATCATTACCTTAATATGATAAACAAGACTGATATCATTTCTGACATCATCTTGTTCCACGGATTGTTTGCCCAAAGGAATTTCTGCCGGAGTGGGACTAATGTCATGCTCGTTGCTGATGTAAACTGGATAATAATAGGCTACGTTAAAAATCGGGGCATTACCTGCGTGTGATCCATAGGGTTTATATGGAAAATCGGCTTCTTGTTCCAGTAATAGCGGATAGGAAGGTCCCGTGCGCAGAGGTCCATATTGGTCTGTGCTTGTTGCAACAATGCTAGCAAACCCTTCACTCATCAAGTGCCACATCTTTTTCATGTCCGGCATGTTTTCAGCACCATAATCTCTGGTAAGCAGTTGATTAAGAAAAACATTGAAGACTGGGCCATTGGTCCAGAATTCATTCTTGACAAGCTCAGACACAAAGGAGGGAGTCCAGCCATAATGGTGTGATTCCATAAGTCCAGACAGATTCCATTTTTGCTGGCTCTCTTTCAGACTCGCACAACGACTGCCCCAGAGATAAGGGGCAGGAATATAGGGAACATCACCGATGTCCCAGGTCATACCGCCTGTGTTCGAAATTGTATATAGCCTGATACCCCGTTTATGCGCGGTTTCTGCCTCAGTTGAGAAATAGTGGCCAGGTCCGATGAAAGAAATTGTGTAATCAGCACAAGGCATCATCACACCAGGTTCAGGATATCTTTTTTCAAACATCTCATATGTAACAAGTAGTGTAATGTCTGCCGGCAGGCTGTCGATCAGGGCAAGACGGAGATCCGCAGCACAATAACCCCAGTTGTAAGTCCAGAATACAATATCAGCTTCAGGCTTCTTTTCATGGATAATGTCGCGAAGCATTTCAACCCACTGGGGATAATCGCGACAGGGAAACCATCCCGGTGACGGGCGTGGATCGTTGGGATCTCGTTCACTAAACAGACGTCCTTGAGTCCTTTCGTCTTTTGATGGAAACTCGATTGACTCCCCGACCAGGATAACACCTTTAAAGCCGGGACACGCTTCGAAAAGATTGCCGTAAAGCCCGTTGTAGAAGGATCTTGCACCTGGATCATCAGGATGATAACGGCTTTTCATATGGCTATATGCATAGACATCCAGACCATATTGATTTGCACGCGAAATAAGCTCATTAAAGTCATTGTAACCGTTAAATGACAGATTCAATCCATCCACAAATACAAGAATTGCATCCATACCGGCGTGTGCAATCTGCAGCAGGTGTTCGTTGGGAAATTTGTCCAGTTCAAAGCCTGAGTGTGTCATACGGGGGGAGAAAAGTGGCTCGCGCTCAATTACGCCGCGCTGCATAACCGGACCTTCGTTTATATTCATGATATCTTCGATAGCGTACGATGCTTGAGCCGCAAGCCGATCCGTACAGGCACTGATCAATATCTGATCATTCGTTTCAATCTTGTATCCTGAAATGGACTCGTCCACTGTGTATATAATTTTACGTTCTGTTTTGCCATCCGATCCAGAAGAGCGAACATGTGGGTAGACACCCATGGATACGCGAAAATAGTCTGCCAGGTCCAATGCGGCATTCTGCACAACCAGACCAAGTTTCGGCTCAACAATGATTTCCCAGGAATCATCTACAATGGTTCCCGGAATTTGTTTCCAGATGCTGTCCATTCTTCTGTTTTTTTTGTGCACGCAGAAAATACGATTCTTAAAGGCATAATTCGTTTCCATATCAGCTGCGAAACCTCTATGTTGTTGGTTCATTCGAAATACCATCCTGTTCTATACATGACAGCGCATCATGTTCGCCCAGATAGCGCGCATAACAATCATATCGATCAACCGATACATCACGGTCTATTGAGTGTGTTCCGAGGATGACACCCCCATCCTGGGCTGCTTCAATCAAGGCCTCTGTCTGGTTGATAATATCTGCAGGACTTCCATGTGTCAGTGTATGGATGTTGTCCATACCACCGATGAGTGCCAGCTTGCTACCATATGTTTTCTTCACATCGGGCAGCCACATGCCTGTCGAAGGAGCGATTCCCTGAAGCCCATCAAATCCTGCATCCAACAGCATATCCAGCAAAGGCATGCAGTTGCCGTCACAATGAAGAACAACATGCCGGATGCCATAGGCACGCCAGATCGCGATCATTTTGCGATAGTATGGATAAAAGACATGGGCAAACGTATCCGGGGAGAACAGAGGGCCTTGTGTGCTGGAAAACTCATCATATACCCAGATGGCTGTTTCCTTTGTTTGTGTGACTTCAGCCAGCTGAATGCCTACAACAGTGAGGTATTCAGCCAGCCGCTCCGCCAAAACCATACAAAATGTCGGATCTTCTGCCAGATCCATCAGGTAGTCCATTTCCCCCCGCATGCGGTAAGAGCCCATAAACAGACCAAGGATACCACAGACCGGAGCGAATCGTTTTCTTGCGTGAACGGCGCTTTTTTTTATTGTTTCGTATTTCTCTGCAGCCGCCGGATCATCAAACACAAGCTGGTCCAGAAGCCTTTTTTCTTTCAGCACCACATCTTCTACGCGCTCGAAAAAGGCTTGCCGACTCAGATATAGCCGGCGGCCCCAGCTGTCCTTGCTGACAGTTGCCTGACCATCGTCACTCAAGACTTGTTCATGGCGATAGAAAGGGCCTCTTTGATCAGCCAGAACGGTCCCGATATCAACCCGATCATACCAGTCGTATGGATCATAATCATCTGGCAGGCTATGATGTTTCCTGAATAACTGCTTAAAGTCATCAAGGAAAATTTCGTAACGCGGTATCCGGTCCGCTTTTTGACCGGACAAGGCCAACTGGACACGTTCGGTTCGATCCATGTTACTTGCCAACCTTCTGCCATTAGGCTATATCTGCAAATCGCTGAGTGATCTGATTATTCCTTCACACTGCCAAGGACGATTCCTTTCATGAAGTACTTCTGGAGGAATGGATACAGCAGCAAAATAGGCAAAGCAGCCAAGAATATCTGGGCAGCCTTCACGGTTTTATCGGATATTTTTTCCATGTACAACATTATTTCTGGATCGTTCATGTATAGTTCCAGAAAAGCGACGGCATTGACAATGGTATAAATGTAGGTCTGCAACGGATAGCGTGCCGGGGTATTCATATAAATCAATCCGTCAAACCAGGCATTCCAGTGACCCACGCAGACAAACAATCCGATCGTGGCCATGGCTGGTGCCGACAACGGCACAAAAATCTTCAGGAGCACCCTCATATGACCGGCGCCGTCTACATAAGCCGCTTCCTCGAGAGACTCAGGCAGAGCGCGGAAGAAATTCAGCATCAGGATGATGTTCCATGCCCCAACGGCCGATGGCAACACCAACGCCCAGATGGAATCCATAAGGCCAAGCGTCTTGACCGTCAGGTAAGTTGGAATAAGACCACCGGAAAAAATCATTGTCACAAACAGAAACCAGACGTAAAACTGGCGGCCGAAAAAACGATTATTGCGTTTAGATAATGGATACGCGGTGATCAGAATCAGGAACATGTTGATCGGTACGCCGAGCATAATCCGCTGCAAGGATATAAACAGGCCGCGGAAAAACTGAGGCTTTTCAATAATAAACCGATAAGACAGTGGGGTAAAATCAAGTGGCCAGAACGTGACTTGGTTGGCCATAGCCCTGCTCCTGCTGCTGAAGGATATGGCCAGCATATTGATCATCGGCAGGATACAGGATATGGCCAGCACAATCAGGATACTATAGATCATAACGTCAAAGAAACGTTCAGCAGCAGTTTTATTTTCAACCATGCAGATCCCTCGCAATCGCCTTTTTAGAAAATTTTGTAGTTAGCCCATTTGCTTGCCGCATAGTACGAGAATGAAATCATAAAAAATGAGACAACTGACTTGAGCAGGCCAACTGCTGTCGATAAGCTGTACTGCGCTTGCTGGACGCCCATGCGGTAAACAAAGGTGTCAATGATATCTCCAGTTGAGTAGACGCGGGGGTTGTAGAGGGTAAAGATCTGTTCAAAACCGGCATTGAGAATACTGCCCAGGGAAAGTGTGGCCAGGAGGATGATAATCGTCCGCATGCCGGGCAACGTGATGTGGAGTATTTTCTGCCATCTCTTGGCCCCGTCTATCGATGCGGATTCATATTGTGTCGGGTCAATATTTGAAATGGCTGCCAGGTAGATGATTGTGGCAAAACCAAACTCTTTCCAGATGTGTGTCCAGACAACTGTGCCCTGGAATGTTCTCGGGTTGCCGAGAAAGTAGACGGATTCACCGCCCAGCCCCATGATAAACCGGTTCATGATGCCGGTTGAAGGCGAGAGAATATCGATCAGGATGCCGCCAAAAATAACCCATGATAAAAAATGCGGCAGGTAGATCAGTGTTTGGATCGATCGCTTGAGAAAGGTAATCCTGATCTCGTTGAGCATCAGGCAAATTGAAACAGGAACGATTATGCCCCAGATCATCTTCTGGATGGCAATGGACATGGTGTTACGAAAAAGTGGCCAGGTGTCAGGCATTTTGAACATAAAGATAAAATTTCTTAATCCCACCCATTGCTGGTCACCAAAAAGGCCCCTGACAGGAATAAAACGCTGAAATGCGATAATGTTACCGGCCATCGGCATATAGGCGAAAATCAGCAGCAGTGCAACAGCCGGCATCATCATCAAATGCAGAGGCCACTGCTTGACATGCAAGCTTCTTTTGTTCTTTTTTCTGACAAAATTGGTGAGCATAGTATCAACTCCCTGTAAGCCGGTTGATAGAAAAAATCATAAAACCTCTGTTCGATTGATCAACGCCACACCGGGGCAGTTGTTGGTGCAACTGCCCCAGTATGTTCTGCGCAAACAGTTATCTGCTTTGCTTCCACTCGTTGACATCGTCGGTAATGTCTTGGCCACCAAGGTTGTACCATTGCGTTACGAAGTTATCCCACTCTGTGATGGCTTTCTCTCCTGTAATGATCGCTGTAAAGGTTTCAAGTTCAAGCTTGTCAATAATGGCTTGATAATCGGTCATTGATTCCGGTGTGGGCCCAAAAAAGGCATTGTCATAGAAACGGTCTTCATCAATGATCTTGCCGACAACAGAGAAAATCCGTCCAGGTCCATAGATCTGATACCAGCCCCATGTAGAGTTATCGCCGTCCAGGAATTCATCAATGCGGCCGGCCACATTTTTGGTATCAGCCGGCAGATCTTCGAAGCTCATTTCTTTGTTAAGATACTTGGCGATGTCCTTAGCCTGTTGATAATTCTTGTAGTGTCGATAGGCTTTGGCAAAGGCAGCCTGCCAGATCGGGGTACCGTCTGGCCAGTTGATGTAGGTTTCTCCTTCGTCTTTGTCAGTTGAGAGATAGAAAATCTCCATAAATGAGTTCAACATCAGAGGGAAAGCCTCCGGGTATTCGCAACTCTTACTGGTCAGGTAATATCCGGCAACACCAACACCGACTGACGGGAAAATAAACGGTGTACCGTCTTTCTTGGGTAGTTCAAAGAAAGACAATTCGCAATCCGTGTCGTTGTTTTTTGCTGCCTGCCAGGCCAGCGGATGCCAGAACGGATCCATGTTGAACCCGACTGTGCCAGCGGCAATGTTCTCGGCGCGTTTGGTACCGCTGGACGTGCCAAATTCGGGATCAATATAACCAGCCTCAAACCAGGCGGCGAATTGGGCAACGGCTTCTTTCATCTCCGGTTGCAGTGCACCATACTCCAACTTGCCGTCGGATTTCTCGATCCAGTGCTTCGGATAAGCACCAAACATCGGTGCCATGGCATAAAGCCTTGACAAATTGGAATCCTCGCTCAGGGTCCAGGAGACATCACCAGGCTTTTGCTCTTTTACAGCAGCAAAAAAGGCTTCCAGATTAGCAAAATTGGTAATGGGCTGGGCACCCATCTGATCAAGCCAGTCCTGACGGACATGGCCCACATTGGCCGATTCATGGGCCAATGTGGTCCATGGAATGGCATACATCTCACCCTCGCGCATGCAGGCCTCGAATGGCATCATGCCGGCTTCCATCATCAGGTCCTTGGTGATCTGGGTCGTGTAGACATCAAAGACGTCGCTAACCGCCTGAACCAGGCCATACTCATAGGCTTGCTGGAACTGGATGGCGTTGGCGTTGAAGAAATCGGGGACATCTCCACCGGCCAGCATCAGATTCACCCGCTCCGTGTATTGTGCAGCATCGACGATCCAGAGATATTCAAGATTGATGCCATAGCGATCTTTGTAAAGATCGAGCCAGACATTATCCTCATTGTCCCAGGCACCGCCTGATGCAGCTGCAATATCATTGCTGACCACCGTGATCGTGATCGGCGGATCAAACTTAAAAGATGGCCCGGGTTCAGGTCCTGAACTTGTGGTTGTTCCACCCGTGGTCGTTCCGCCTGTGGTCGTCGCCTTTGTGGTTGCTTTGGTTGTGCCTGAAGTCGTGGTTGTGGTTGCACCTGTGCAGCCGGCGATCAGACCAGCGATAAGGATGCATACAAGGGCCAATGTCATAAATCTTTTCATTTTCTACCTCCAAAATCATTTATTCCCTCATAAATGAGGTTATGCCCACTCGGATGTTCATGAGTCTGCGATGCAATGGCCTCCATAACTCCCCCTTTCTGAAACGGTTGGCAATCAGGGCATGAGGTTCAGACCTTGATGCCTGCTTACGCGATCGTCTCATAACGGTACATGTTAAAATCACTTATCTCGGTTTCAGTCCATGTGATTCTGCCAGACTCCCGGACATGTGATACGATTTCATTTGTACCGATTTTGCGCAGCTCACCGGCATTTTGAGGCAGCCGCAGCGACAGTGTTGTGTTCATGGTCGACAGCGTGTGATATGCTTCCATTGTTTTGCAGGTATAAATCAGGCAGCTTTGTGTCTTGACATCATGATATGCAAGCACTTCCAACCAGGCGGGGGCGTCAGTCCGCACCAGGGATTCATGAGTCATCATGACGCGCACCAGTGCACAGAAGATTTCCTGCTGGGCAGCGTGTTCGATTTCCTCCAGTGGTGCTGCCAGATACATGACTTTGCCTTTGCCATAACGATGCAGCGTCACAGCGGGGTAGTCTGTATCATTCCATGGCGGGTTGGAGATGGCTGAACCAAACTGATGGATCTCGCGGGAATGAGAACAGGGCAGGGTCAGTCTGGCAAGAACGTCATCTTCCGGATGAACCTGAACCAGCATGGCTGTTCGCTGAACTGATAGAGGATTCGCCGGATCATAGGGGCTGAAAAGTTTGAACCATTTCTCATCAGGACGGAAATAGACAACATCTTCTTTTGTCTCACCGATCAATGTGATCCCTGTCAGATCAGCAAGCGATCCGTCTGTCCGTATTTGGCCGGATTTGTTACAGTAGCCGGATCGGCCTGTCATGATAACGGAGCCCCCTGCCATGGCAAATTGTTTCAGCATGTCGATTTCGTCGTCATCAAGCATCAGTTGGTTGGGGACAACGATCACCTGGCTTTCAGCCAGCATGTCCTGTCGGCTATTCCAACAAGCGATATCAAAGGCAAGATGATGAGCGATGAAAGCCTTAGTCATATTTCTAAGCCGCGGTAATTGAGTTCCGATGGAGCCACCCCAAATTGTATTGGAAAATTCAGTGATAGATTTATGATTCATTGACACATCGACACCTGACTCAAGATTGTAATAAATGGTAACATCCCGCAACAGTGTTGCGTCTGGTGCAATCGCATCCATGTAGACTTTCATCTCTTGATTCAGTCTGCCCATTTGTTCGTAGAACCGGTTGTTCATGGTACCGATAGGATCAATGGCATCGATGAAACAGAAAGCGCAGTTTCTGGAAAGGGCAACAGCGACATTCTGGCGGAACTGCTGATATGATTTGATCGTTGTATGGTCAGCGAGGCTTGTACATCGTGCCGTCATGAACTCGATCGGTTTGTTGCGGGTGGCGCTGCTGAGAATTTTGCATATGGTAGAACAAGACAAGGCATTACTGTCAAAATCACCCGCAAGATAGTCACTCATGCTAAGAAAATCCTGCGAAGCGGCGCCGATCCATCCACCCAGGGACGTGCCGCACTGATAGGCGACTGTCGCATCAGGCTGCCGGGATCGCAAAGCCTGGTCGATGGTCCGGGTAAAGTCTGTAAACCAGGCTTCCCGGCTGCGTTGAAAACGGACCCAGTCTGGATCATACCAGTTGACGACTTCCGGGATCTCACAACCTGTTTCATCGTAGTACCGCTTACGGCAGCTCGGGCAATAGCAAATGGTACCATTCCAGCCAA
>JAWSUP010000041.1:0-16685 GCA_033549405.1 Bacillota bacterium
CGGTCTGTTGCCGGCAATGCCGCAAATCGGACTGACTGTAACGGCGACCCGTTCCATTTACTGTTTTGCCGCCGCCGGCATCGTACTGACGGTGCAGTTCATGGCGCCGCTACTGCCACATGATCTGGATCTGGCATCACGGCCGGTCAACTACCTGGCGGTATCTGCCGCCAGCCGGGACGGAAAATCCCATACTGTCGAAGTCTATATCGACATAACCGGTTCGCTGTGCAGCGATTACTTGGATAAAGCGGAGATCACCGGTCAGACAGGCCTGTTGGCCGGCCTGCCCGACGCCAGCCTGACCAATAGCGCATCAGACAATCAACCACTGGCCAGCTCCGGCGACAACCAGCGCATCAACTGGGGTGTCGTCCATCTGGTATCGCTGGATCATGAGGCTCAGACCTGCGTGGCGTCGAATCTGTTGCGTCTGGTGTTTGCTGAAACGGGCAGCCTTGATCCTGCCAATATCGCTTCGATCCGGCATCGCCCCGGACAGGAGAGCCCTTTTGTGGCCGCAGTCAGCACCCGACTGGTAATCAGTCCGGAGAGTGGAACAGCGGAAACCGTGTTTCTGCTGGCTTACGATGACGGCGTGTCGATCGATTATTTTGGCCGGCAGACCCCGGCGTATTGTTTTCGCAATGGTGCTTCATTTGAGACGATCGTCCGGCAGGCGGCAGCCGATTACACAGATCTGTCCGGCCGCTGCCAGGCTTTTGACGATCAGCTGCAAGCAGAGAGCGTACAGGCTGGCGGGACGGCCTATGCTGCGCTGACCAGCCTGGCCTTCCGGCAAGCTTTTGCCGCCCACAAGCTGATCGCTGACGAACAGGGTGATGTCGTCTTTTTATCCAAGGAGTGCTTCAGCAATGGCTGCATCGGCACCGTCGACGTCAGTTATCCGTCGATCCCGATCTTCCTCTTATACAATCCGGAGCTGGTGCGGGGCCTGCTCCGGCCGATCTTCCGATTTGCTTCTCTGGACGTCTGGCCATTTGATTTTGCCCCGCACGATGTCGGCCAGTACCCGCTGGCGACCGGCCAGGTCTATGGCTGCCGGGAAGGCCGTTATGACCTCAAGTACCAGATGCCGGTCGAAGAATGCGGCAACATGCTGATCATGACCGCTGCAGTCTGCCGGGCTGACGGCAACTACACCATTGCGACCGAAAATATGGACCAATTGGACCGGTGGGCCAGCTACCTGCTGCAATACGGCCAGGATCCGGGCGAGCAGCTCTGTACAGACGACTTTGCCGGACACCTGGCACACAATGCCAACCTGGCTGTCAAGGCGATCGTCGGGCTGGGCGCTTACGCCCAGATTCTGGAACACTGCGACGACAAAGATAAAGCGGCCCAGATCAGGGCCGCAGCAGCAAAAATGGCCGCCATCTGGGACAAAGATGCCGATTGTGGCGATCACACAGCACTGACCTTTGACCGGCCCGAAACCTGGTCGATGAAATACAACCTGCTATTTGACCGGTTGCTGCAACTGGATTTGTTCAGGCTAGACTTATATGCAAGGGACATCGACTACTGGATCAGCAGGCAGAACCGCTACGGACTGCCGCTCGACTCCCGGGCAAGCTATACGAAAACCGACTGGCTTGTCTGGTGCGCGGCGTTGACGGATGACAAGGCCAGGATCCGGGCGCTGCTCGAGCCCGTCTATCGCTATTACCATGAAACGGGCAGCCGGGTGCCGATGACCGACTGGTATGACACCGTGACCGGGCGGGCGATCCATTTCCGTAATCGCACGGTGATCGGCGGCATTTTCGCCCTGCTGCTCAAGGATCGGTGGTTACTGCCTGCAGCACTTGCGGGGTCAGGGCGATGTTAAATGGCAGAGCCTCGTAATATTTCATCGCCTTGCCATCATTCGACAACTCGAGCTGCCCCTTGACCAGTCCGGCCGCCTCCAGCTTTTGCAGATGCATATACAGGAGTGGCCGGCTGATGTTAAGCTGCCGAGCCAGTCATAAAAATCCCGCGACGGGTTGCCGCGGGACCTTTCAGATACATCTTTTCACATGCATTTATCGCGATAAGCTTTCAACCAGACATCAGGGTTTAATTCCCTCGAAGCAGGTCTTGACATGGTTCTCGTCTACATCCGGACGGGTCAGCAGGCCGACGATGACGATGACCAGCACAGACAACGGCACTGTCACGATGACGGCATCGACCTGGGCCAGCTTGGCCAGACCTGTGTCCAGCAGCAGATGTGGTTTTCCAAAGATCAGATTGCACAGTCCGATCGCAGCGGCATTCTTACCGTGGATGAAGAAAATCCAGATGAAGCTGGAGATCGATCCGGTCAGGACGCTCGCGACGGCAGCACGCCGTGAAAGCTTCGGGAAATAGAGGGCTCCGACATAAGCTGGCAGGAAAGCGGCTGCGCACAGGCCGAAGAAAATCGAGGTCGCCTGCACAATAATGCCGATCTCCGTATGCAGCTGGTTGCCGATGAAGGCATAGAGCGCGCTGATCAGGATCGCGACAAGCACGCCGATCTTGGTGACAACCATTGATTTGCTCTTGAGGCCAAGACTCTTTTCAAATAAATCACGGCCGATTGAGGTGCCGATGACATGGTATTGAGAGCTGAGTGTGGACATGGCAGCGGCTAGAAGTGTCAGCAGGAAGACTGTACTGAACCATCCAGGCAGGAAGTTCTTGAGAAACAACGGGATGATGTCATCAATGACACCCTTGGCGCTGACCAGGGCGATGGTACCTGACTCGCGGAAGAAAAGTACGTTAGAGAGCGCGCCTACGACGAAAGCGACGCCTGTCATCATGAGGATAAAGACACCGCCGGAGGCGACGGCCCGATTCAGCTCGCGGTTGCTCTTGACGGTCATGAAACGGACTACCAGCTGCGGCTGAGCCAGCACGCCGATACCAACACCCATGACGACAGAAGACACGACCGCCCACCAATAGGCCGAATTGAATTCCGGCATCGCGGTCCAGCCCTGGAATCCGTTGGCTGTTAATTTGGCTGTCTGTTCCTGAACGGCCGCCTCCTTGATCAGGTTGGTCAGGGAGAGGTGTGCTTCAGTGACGCCGCCCAGGCGGGCATAAACAAAGATAAGCAGGAAGGCCATGCCGCCAAACATGATCAGGCCCTGGAAGGCATCGGCGTACATGACGCCTTTGAGGCCACCCATTGCAACATAGAGCGCCATGATCAGGATAAAGAAAAACAGCGCGACATTGAAGTCGATGTTAAATTGGGTGGCGAGGAAGCCGACACCGCCCTTCAGGACGCCGGCGGCATAAATCGGCATGAACAGAAAGATGACCAGGGCAGAAAACCCCTGGATAAATTTAGACTGGAAACGGACACCGAGCAGTTCCGGGAAAGTGTGTGCTTCGATGTTGTGCCCCATCTTGCGGGTCCGCTTGCCGAAGAAAACGAAGGCGATGAACACGCCGACGAAAATGTTGAGAAAAGTCAGCCAGAGCAGCGAGAAGCCAAAAAGACCGGCATTTCCCCCGAAGCCGACGATAGCCGAGGTGCTGATAAACGTAGCGCCATAAGAAAGCGCCATGACCAGCGGATGGATTTTGCGTCCGGCCAGCATGTAGTCACTGGCATCTTTTGTCCCACGATAACCAGCATAACCAAGTGAGGCCAGAATGAAAAGGTAAATGACCGTTGCGATGATCGGCAGAAGCATCTTGATCCTCCTTGCATTGATAAACTTCAGAGATTACAACCGTTCAGGCATGATCTGTCAGAGTTTATCGACTATTTCTTTGTCCTTTTCCTGCCACTTCATTTCTTCTTCGATCTGGTTGTTCTCGACATTGGCGCCTTTATTCCAGTTGATCAGGCCGTAGACCACACAAAGAACGGCGCTGGCGATGCACAGCAAAAATGCGCTCCAGATCCAGAAATCGGGGATACCGAAAACCATGATTGGACCTCCTTTCGACAAATCTATCAGGTATATCAAATACCCGATGCGGATCGGTGAGAAAAGTCTATGCAGGAACGGGAAATAAGGCACGAAGATCAAGAGAACTGATCATAAAACGCGTCTACCATGCTACCATCCTGCTACGCTCTATCGTAGCTGAAAATAACGACAAAATCAACAATTATTTTGAACTTCAAAGCAAAAATACCGGTCAGAGGCGGTTGTTCTGGTTAAAATGGCACCCGAAGACGCTTGCGGTACTGGCTGGGCGCTTCATGCTGATGCTGCCTGAAGTAGCGGGAAAAATAAAACTGGTCGCAAAAACCCAGCTTGTCGGCGATCTGGCAGATGGTGTCGTCAGTGCCCAGCAACAACTGCTGCGCATTCTGGAAGAGCAGCTGATCCATGTACTGCCCGAGTGTGATGCCAGTTTCTGCTTTAAAGCGCTTTGTCAGGGCGCTTTCCGACATGGCAAGCTGTCCGGCCAGGTCTTTGATGGTCGTTTTCGACCCGATCGCCTGGCGAACCAGCGGGTACAAACGGTGCAGGAAGGGTGAATAGGTCTTCCAGGCTTGTTCGCCCAATCTGGACCGGGCGATGAAATGGGCCAGGTATTGATGAACGACCTGCTGAAGCTTGACTGCGTCACACAGGCGATGTCCCCGATAATAGGACAGGGCATCTTCCACATCCTGCCGTGTCGCCTGGCAGGCGTAACAATGGTCCAGGCGCGACAGCAGATCATAACCATCGGCTGCCATGACATTGACGTGAAAATACAACTGCCGCAGATGTCCCTGGCAGGCGTAATCGAAGGTTAGACCTGCCGGGATCAGGTAGACGTAAAAAGGTTGGAGCAGCAGCTGTTTTGATCCATATGTGATCGTACCCTCGCCTGAACGGATCAGGTAAAGACGTGAATAGGGCGAGCAGACTCGACTGCAGTTCCAGTCGCTGCCGACCTCGGCATAACCACTGTCAGCAATCTTGATGTGCAAGTGGTTCATGAACTCGATAATGTGATCATTCCGATCAGTGCTCATGCTGAAATCTCCATGTTATCTGACGCTTTTTGCATGGCTAGAATCACAGCTTACTATTATACTTTTATCTATGGGTAATGCAACCGGTCTGTTTTGCGGCGTGTAAAATCCATATTCAGACAGCGGTCGCAGCCAAATAACTATCAGGAAAGGAACAAGACAATGAGCAGTTATGTAACTCGAAAAACACCCGGCGATACCGCCTGGTTTACGCAGGATCGATTCGGTATGTTTATTCATTGGGGCCTTTATGCGATGCCTGCCCGCCACGAGTGGATCAAGATGCGTGAGATGATCCCTGAAGAGCATTATGACCTTTACAAACGTTATTTTAATCCAGACCTGTACGACGCCCGGGACTGGGCCCGCCAGGCAAAAGCAGCCGGTATGAAATATGCTGTCATGACAACCAAGCACCATGAAGGCTTCTGCATGTTCGACAGCCAGTATACAGATTATAAAGCGACCAGTACGCCGGCCGGCCGTGACCTGATCCGCGAATATGTGGATGCGTTCCGGGCGGAAGGCCTGCATGTCGGATTCTATTATTCGTTAATCGACTGGCATCACCCGGATTTCCCCATCGATATGCTGCATCCTCGTCGTGAAGATACCGATGCCAGGGAGCAGAGCGAAGGCCGCGATGTGCGCAAGTACGCCGAGTACATGCGCAACCAGGTTCGCGAACTGCTGACCAACTATGGCAAAATAGACGTCCTCTGGTTTGATTTTTCCTATAGCGGGCGCAACGGTGAAGGTGACAGGTCCTGGATGAAGGGCAAAGGCAAGGAAGACTGGGAAGCTGAAGAGCTGCTCCGGATGGCCCGCGAACTTCAACCCGGCATCATCATCGATAACAGGGCAGAGATCGAGCAGGACCTCTGGACGCCTGAACAATACCAGCCGCAAGAGTGGCTGCGCCATGCTGAAACAGGCGAACTCGTGACCTGGGAAGCCTGCCAGACCCTGTCCGGATCCTGGGGCTATCACCGCGACGAACAGACATGGAAATCGCCCGAGATGCTGATCCGCATGCTGGTTAATACTGTTGCCCTGGGCGGCAACCTGCTCATGAATGTCGGCCCGACAGCGCGCGGCTACCTGGACAGTCGGGCTGAAGCAGCATTGAAAGTCTACGCGGACTGGATGAAATACAACAGCCGCTCCATCTACGGCTGCACCATGGCGGAACCTGAGCTGCTGGCGTCTTTGCCAAGAGACTGCCGATACACACAGAGTCAGGACGGCAAACGGCTTTACCTGCACTTGTTCGCTTATCCCTTTGCTCATGTGCTCTTGAACGGCCTGGCCGGCAAAGTGGCATACGCCCAGTTTCTGCACGATGCCAGTGAAATAAAGTTCACTGAAGGCGCTGTGCGTCATTTCAGCGAAGGCGCTGCCAAAGCGAACGATCTGCTGGTTCTGGAATTGCCGCCGGTGAAACCGCCAGTAGTGGTTCCGGTCATTGAGCTGATCATGAAATAAGAAATTGCAGTCGATCACAGCAGCAGCTTTTATAGTCTTTTGATACATATTAAGCGGCATAGTCCTCTGGGACTGTGCCGTTTTTGTGCCGGGTGCGCATAACAGGTAAATCTTTGAGGGCTTTACTGTCCTTCAACCCATTCCAGATTGTCAATCACCCAGGCGGTCAACTCGCTTAAAGCGGGATGGATCACCATCGAGTGCATGATCGGATCGAGACCGCCGGCCTCTGTGCAGGGCGGAAAAAGACCTGGAATGATTCTGTGCGTGGGCTCCTTGCGCTTACTCCGGCTTTTCTGCGTGCATTTATAGCCGGCGTTCATCAGGTAGACAAAGGACTGAATCAACACGGAAGCCTGTGGTCCGACCAGATGCACGCCGAGGATCTTCATATTTTCGTCAGTCAGAAGTTTGACGAAGCCATTGTCGGGATCCGCTGGTTCATAACCCATGGCATATCCTTTGGCTATGTCCGAGTAGCGGTTGACACCGACCAGATAGCGAATCCCGGCAGCCTGTATCTCGTCCTCACGCAGGCCGACATGCGCGATCTGCGGATCGGTAAAAATAGCCCATGGCACAGACAGGTAATTAGCGGAACGTTTGCTGAGATCAGGCCGGAACAGATTATGCGCCAGTATTTCCGCTTCATAGTTTGCCTTATGGCGAAACTGGTACTTCCCGTTGACATCACCCAATGCCCAGACATTTTTCCGATTAGTTTCAAGATATTCATTCGTAATGATATAACCGCGCGCATCTGTCGCAACGCCGGCTTTGTCAGCCTGAATAAGATCGGCATTGGAGCGGATACCCGCTGCGACGAATATTTCTTCGCTGTAGATCGATTGTGTCGAATCATCTGACCGGTCCCGCAACAGAAGATGTTTACCGCTATTTGTCTTTTCTGCAGACACCGCCAGGTGGTTGGTCCAGACATCGATGCCCCGGCGGCGAAACTGCTCTTCCAGCAGCTTGCTGATCTCAGGTTCTTCTGTCGGGCCCAGGCGCGACGCCATTTCAACGATTGCCACTTGTGTGCCCTGGGCTGAAAGAATATGGGCGAACTCGAGGCCGATGGCGCCACCGCCGATGATGGTGAGGCTTTTCCAGGGTTTTTCTGGAAAAAGCGGACCGAAGAATGTCTCGAAAGTCACAAATCCGGTTTCAGGCAAACCTTTGACAGGCGGAACCTGTGTGCGAGCGCCCGGAGCAAGCACGAACAGGCGCGCTGAAAACGGTGCGGTGCGGCCATCCTGCTCATCAGCCACTTGCATGGTGTCCGGCCCGGTAAAGACTCCCGTACCGCGATAGACCGTCAGATGTTCGGCTGACTGCAGGCTGGCCTCGATTTTCTTATTCTTGTCAATATACTGCCACATCCGGCGGGCGATGGTCGGCCAGTTGATCTCCGGTGCTGAATAAGTCACCCCGACTTTAGCGCCGCGCTCGGCTTCGCGGATCAGATCTGCGGGATACACGAGCACCTTGGAAGGGATGCAGCCGCGATTGAGGCAGGTGCCGCCGAATTTGTCTTTCTCGACAATGGCGCAGTTCATGCCATTTTGCAGCGCTTCCTCGATAATGGTCAGTCCCACGCCGCTTCCGATGACAACCAGATCATATTGTTCCAGCACTTGTTTCATGAGTGTCTCCTTATAAGATTAAGGTCATTGGAAAAAATCGGTTGTAGATTTCCCGAAGGATTGACCAGATTGTCAATCCTTCGGGAAAAAGACCAAGTGATTTTAACAGGTTTGATTGGTCTGATCACATATTTACCAGGCATATGCTTTGGGAGCTGCTCCGCCCGGACCGGGGAAAATGGCATCGATTCGGGCCATTTCGTCATCACCGAGGCGAATGGTCAAAGCCCGCTGCGACTCCTTAAGCTGATCCGATGTTCTGGGCCCGATGATCGGTGCGGTGACAGCCGGGTTGGCCAACAGCCACGCAAGAGCGATATTATCCTGTGCCTCGCCCAGATCTTGCGCCAGTTTCTCAAATTGAAGCAGTTTTTCCTTATTGGCAGCAATCCGCTGCTTGTTGGCTTCAGTCCGTGAAACATTGATGGGATTAAGCGCATTACGACCCAGCAGCCCGCCGTCTAGAGGACTCCAGGGGATGATGCCGATGCCCAGTTCCAATGCCGCAGGCAGAACTTCAAGCTCAGGCAGACGCGTGTTGAGGTTATACTTGTGCTGTTCGGACACCAGGCCGAACAGGCGCCGCGCTTTCGCTTCATATTGGGCAACAGCCAGATCCCAACCGGCAAAGTTGCTTGAACCCATGTAGACGACCTTGCCCTCTTTGATCAGGCTGGCAAACACTTCCCATAACTCATCCCAGGATACTGACCGGTCCACATGATGCATCTGGTAAAGCTCGACGTGATCTGTCTGCAGTCTGCGCAACGAAGCGTCGATGCTCCTGCGAATCTTGTATGCGGACAATCCGGCGGCGCCATTCGGACCATCCAGGTCATTGCGCATGTCGCCGTAAACTTTCGTCGCCAGCACGACTTTTTCACGCCGGCCGCCGCCCTGGGCAAACCATTTTCCGATGATCGTCTCTGTCCGTCCTGCCTGTCCGGATCCTCCGTATACATTGGCTGTATCGAAAAAATTGATACCGCTTTCAAGCGCTTCATCCATCATGCGAAAGGCGTCTTCTTCTGTGGTAAACGGTCCGAAATTCATCGTGCCAAGGCACAATCGACTGACATTAAGGCCTGAACGGCCAAGTTTCGTATATTCCATAATAACACCTCTGTTCTTTTAGCGGAAAGACCGCCCGGCCAGCAACTGGCCCACCTTTTGTTTCTGCACGCATTGTCTATGACATGCAACATTTACATGATAACGCCGATCCAGTTTGTAGACAGTAACAATTGGGACATACACACCTTATTTTCAGTTCAGCTTCGAAGCGGTTGTGTTAAAATGAGATAACAGGCTGTTCAGATAGCAGAAAAAATGGCTGATGCGGAGGCGATACATCATGGATTTTGAGAAACTTGGCATTTTCTACCTGGGGCGGCCACATGACCCTGATCAGAAATTGACTGACAAAGACAGCGGCTATCTGCTTTACCGATCCAAAGATCTGACAACCCATGCCGTCTGCGTCGGTATGACCGGCAGCGGCAAGACTGGACTGTGTATCGGTTTGCTTGAAGAAGCAGCCATGGACGGTATTCCGGCACTGGTGATTGACCCCAAGGGAGATATGGCTAACCTTATGTTGACCTTCCCCAACTTGAGCCCGGAAGAGTTTCGCCCCTGGATCAACGAAAACGATGCACAGAAGGCTGGGATATCACCGGATGAACATGCCGGACGGGAAGCTGACAAATGGCGCCGCGGCCTGGCCGCATGGGGGCAGGATGGCGATCGAATCCGTACGATGCGTCAGACAACAGAATTTGCTGTTTATACACCCGGCAGTTCGGCCGGCCTGCCGATCTCGATCCTGCAGTCATTCAAAGCACCGACCCGGGCGATCCTTGAGGACACTGAACTGCTGCAGGAGCAGATCGGCGGTTTGACCGGCAGCCTGCTCAGCCTGATCGGCCTGGATGCCGATCCGATCAACAGCAGAGAGCACATTCTGGTCGCCAATATTTTGCTGCACAGCTGGACTGGCGGCCAGGACCTGGATCTGGCTGAACTGATCCGAATGATCCAGGATCCGCCACTGGAAAGGATCGGTGTGATGTCTCTGGATGCCTTCTACCCGGCTAAAGAACGCTTCAACCTGGCGTTGCGGTTTAACAACCTGCTGGCATCTCCCGGTTTTGCCTCATGGCTGGACGGTGAGCCGCTGGATATCAGCCGGCTTCTGTATACGAGCGAAGGGAAGCCCCGCCTGTCCATTCTGTCCATCGCCCATCTGAATGAGTCGGAACGCATGTTTTTCGTATCATTGCTGCTCAATCAGATGGTGAGTTGGATGCGCAGTCAGCCAGGGACAGCCAGTCTGAGAGCTATCCTCTATATGGATGAGATTTTCGGCTTCTTTCCGCCGGTTGCCAATCCGCCGTCCAAGGCTCCGCTTTTGACGCTTTTGAAGCAAGCCCGCGCCTATGGTGTCGGCGTCGTCCTGACGACGCAAAACCCGGTCGATCTTGATTACAAGGGATTGTCCAATACGGGGACATGGTTTATTGGCCGGCTGCAGACTGAACGCGACAAAATGCGGGTGATTGAAGGACTTGAAGGAGCTACTTCAGGTCAAGGTCAGTCCTTTAACCGTTCAGGGATGGAGCGTCTGATTGCCGGACTTGGCAATCGGATTTTCCTGATGCACAGTGTTCACGCGGCAGAGCCGGTTTTGTTTGAGACTCGCTGGTGCCTGTCTTATTTGAGAGGGCCGTTGACACGAACTCAGATTCAACAATTGGACCAGGACAAGGCTAAAGCCCGGCTGAAAAAGCGTCTTCCTGCCGCTTCTTTGCCCGTTGTCCCGGTGCAGCCAGAACCTGTGCAGCCGGATACGGCCCAGACTGAGAATCAAAAACCGCAAACTGCACCTGCCATGCCGGACGGTATCCGTGTCGTCCATGCACCGATCCGTGGCGTGCTTGACACAATTGTGTATCAGCCATATGTGATCGGGATGGCACAAGTCGGTTATGCTGATCGCAAGTATAATATTTATCACAGTGAAGAGAAGATGGTTGCCACTGCCATAACAGATGGTGTCTACCCTGTTAACTGGGATCAGGCTATGGATCTCGAACTGGATCTGAATGATTTCGCAGTTGAAGGAATACGAGACGCGCGTTATGCACATCAGCCGGATGCAGCTGTTTCACTGAAAAACTATACGGCCTGGAAAAGGGATTTACTGGACTGGGCCTATCGAACCTGCCGGCTCACTTTACTGCAGGCGCCTGGAACAGGGCTAGCGGCTCGACCCGGTGAAGATGAACGAGATTTCCGTCTGCGCCTGCAACAGAAAACGCGGGAGATCCGGGATCAGGCAATTGAGAAGCTCAAGGCTAAATACACTGTTAAGATGAAGTCGCTTGAAGAAAAAATCCGCAAAGCGGAGCAAGCTGTCACAAGGGAAGCAGAGCAGGCAAAGCAACAGAAAATGCAGACGGCAATCTCTCTGGGAACGACGATCCTCAGTGCCTTTTTGGGTAGAAAGGCAGTCAGCGTGTCAACGATCGGCAAGGCGACCACCACTGTGCGCGGCGCCAGCCGGAGCCTCAAAGAAAGCGGCGACATCAGCAGGGCGAAAGAGACTGTCAAAGCCTACCAGGAGCAGCTTAAGACGCTTGAAGAAGAATTCCAGACTGAAGCTGACAATCTGGCGGCCGGTCTGGATCCGCTGAACCAGGAGCTGACATCCTTGGTCGTTCAACCTTTTAAAAAAGATATCCAGGTCAAAGATCTGATCTTCGCCTGGATGCCATTCAGACAGAGCAGTGACGGAGACCGGACACCGGCCTGGAAATAAAAAGGAGGGATGCCTGATCGCGCCGCCGACACGGATCATGGCATCCCCAAACCTGCTTTATTATGGAGTCAGGCAACTCTTTTTTCAGCCTCGCTTTTCCTGGGCAGAGGACAAACGTGGTTAACCCCGTCACTAAGGCCCATCACCATTATATAACATGAAATAGCCTTCTGTATAGACTGATTAGAAAAAAGATTGTGAATAAGAATGGAAATGTTTGAAATTGCACAATAAAAGGAGGATGCAAAAATGGTTACGGAAACAAACGAACCTGTTGTACAGGAATCAGAAGTGCAGAAACCGCCACAAGCCGAACTGGAAAAATCAGCGCAAACCCAGGTGCGACCCAAGGCGCAACCGGGATTTGGGAGATCTATCCTGGTGCTGATCGTGCTGATCGTCATGATTGCTGTCAATGCCATGGCCAACATCCTGCCGATCAACAACCTGACGACCGGTGCAATATCTGACGATTACTTTCCGAATCTCTTTGCCCCGGCCGGCCTGACCTTTTCAATCTGGGGCTTGATCTATCTTCTGCTGGCAGCATTCACTGTCTTCCAGTTTTTTCAACCCGGAAACGATGCTGCTGCTAAAAGACTCAAGTTCGTGCAACTGCTCTTTGTGATCTCATCGATTGCCAATGCGGCCTGGATCTTCTGCTGGCACTATCTGCTCCTGCCAGTCTCTCTGGTATTAATGCTCGTTATCCTGGTATCGCTGGCAGTCATTAACCATCGTATGGCCAAAGAGAAGCACGCTGCGAACGAATGGCTGCTCCTAAGGCTTCCTTTCAGTATCTACTTCGGCTGGATCACAGTGGCAACCGTTGCCAATGTCACAGCCTTGCTGGTTGACATCGAATGGAACCGGCTTGGACTGAGCGAACCGTTCTGGACCGTTGTCATCCTGATTATTGCAACGGCCATTGCGCTCGCTGTCATTGGTAAAAACCGCGACTGGGCTTACGGCGCCGTCGTTGTCTGGGCGTACGCCGGCATCCTCATCAAGCATCTGGAACCAGATCTGAGTCAAGGCTTTGGCGGACAATACATCATGGTTATCGTGACGGTCAGCATCTGCCTGGGCTTTGTCGCCGCTGCATCATTTCTGGCTATACTTGGCAGGAAAGTCAGATTTGTCACCAAAGGCAATACAGCAAAAGAAGAAGCAGCCAAAGCAGCCAAAACGAACGAGCCAATTTGACAACCCGGCTGGCGGGCGCTATACTCGTTTTTGTCATGAGGGAGTAGTTGCCGTTTTACGGTGCAAGTCAACATGCTGATCGTTTAGGATCTGGCTTGCATGAAATAACAAGACTTGTGACAGGTGGATACCTGTCATGATCTTGTTTAAAAAATGATCCTGACCAGGCGTCCAGATATTGGATGCCTGTTTTTTTGAAGTGGAGGATCGTCATGAGGCTGTTTGAACTGATTTTGTTGGCCGTTGGCCTGTCAATGGATGCCATGGCAGTTGCCCTATGCAAGGGCTTGGCCAAAAAGAAGCCCGATCCGCGCCAGGGCATGGTCCTGGCCCTCTATTTCGGCGGTTTTCAAGCTGTCATGCCGTTGATCGGCTATTTTTTGGGTCGCCAATTCAAGCAGCATATCACGGCATTTGATCATTGGATCGCGTTTCTTCTGCTTCTGTTGATCGGTGGAAAAATGATTTACGGTTTTGTCAGGGGAGCGAGCTGCGATCTTGACCAGGAAGCCAGATGCAGTTTCAAAGAACTCCTGACACTGGCTGTGGCAACCAGCATCGATGCCCTGGCCGTCGGGATAACATTTGCCTTTTTACAGGTATCGATTGTACCGGCTGTGCTGCTGATCGGCGTGACGACCTGGGGCCTGTCGCTGGCTGGCTACCTGCTCGGGAACCGGCTGGGATCGCGCTTTGGCAGCTATGCAGAGCTGGGTGGCGGCATTGTCCTCGTCCTGATCGGCAGTAAAATACTGTTGGAACATCTCGAAATTATCAGTTTCTGAAGCTGATGCATTCATGTCTCTGATCCAAGTTGATTTCTGTAGTCTAAAAGCGCGTCTGTCAATGCCTTGTTTTTCGAGATTGATCTTTTTACATTTCCATCAGCGGATGTTTGGTATAGAATTGTAGTAGAGCCAATCATGTCAAGAGATTACTGGCTCTCTTTCCCGAAGGATTGACGAAACTGGTCAATCCGGGAGGGAAAGTGATAGAGCCAATTATTTCTTGATATGACTTCAAACGACATCCATCACTCAACCAAGGATCCGGAGGTACAAGATGAAACCACTGAAAATTGCTCTGATCGGTCTGGATACCAGCCATTCTATCGAGTTTCCCCGCCGTATGCAGGCGCCGGACTGTAAACCGGAATTTAAAGTGACCGGACTAAAAGCCGTGTCTTGCCTTTCATTCCTGACGCCGTTCACTGATGCCGGTATCCTGCAGAAGCGGCAAGAACAACTTGAGCAGTGGGGTGTTCGGGTCACGGAGGACTTCGACGAAGCGGTTGCCGATTGCGATGCCATCATGATTGAGATTAACGATCCCGCACTGCACCTCGAGTACTTCACGCGCTGTGTCAGTCTGCGCAAACCAATATTTTTGGATAAACCATTGGCTGATACGTATGAAAATGGCAAGGAAATCGTTGCGCTGGCCGAAAAACATAAACTTCCGGTTATGTCTGCTTCTTCGCTGCGTTTCTCTGCCGACCTGATCAAGGCCTGCCAGGCGGTGCCCGATCCTGACCAGGTCATGGTCTTTGGCCCGCTGGGCATTCCGGCTGCCGGAGAAGGCGTAATCTGGTACGGCGTCCACTGTTTTGAGATGCTCCAGTTGGCCATGGGACAAGGTGCAATGCGGGTTGACGCCCGTCGTGACGCATCCGGCGTCGTGACGATCGTCGAATACCCGAATCGCCGGCGCGGCGTCGTGGAGCTGACAGAAGGCGTCTATACCTATGGGGGAACCGTGCGCAGGAAAGACCAGGTGCAATCCTATGTGGTGGACAGCACCATGATTTACACCGAAGAGCTGCGTCTGATCCACGATTTTTTCAGAACCGGGACTGCGCCGCTGACGCTGCAGGACAGCCTCGCCGTCATGCAATTGCTGGATGCGGCCGTCAAATCCAGCCACAGTAAGGAACCGGTTATGCTGCAATAAACACAAAAAAGACCAGAAAATGTAACGCGTTCAGGACACCCTGAAATTGCGTTCATCCTGCTGCCAGGGGACAACATCGCTGGTTTCGATAAAGAACTGCAGCATCCGCTCCTTCAGGTCCTGACGCACTGTCTTCAGGCTGTCTTCGTCGATCCGGTTGATGGTTTCATCCGGATCAACAACAAGATCGTACAGCTCATGTTTTTCATAGACGCGATAGACATATTTGTGGTTGTTTGTGCGCAGCATGACAGCCTTGGTGTGCTCCGGCCCGTCTTGCATCTGCAGCTGTATGCGCGGCATGTAGAGGCTGTCCGGACCTGCCAGTTCGAAAGAGCGATACTCGGAGCAGTGCCACTCATCCTGCATCCGGCCGCCTTCGCAGAAAACGGCATCGCGATGTGCGGTCGTTTGGCCGGCTAATAACGGAACCAGGGACCGGCCGAACTGACTGTAGCCCAGATCGATACCCGCCATATCGGCGACGGTGGCAGGGAAGTCGACCAGCTCGACCAGTGCGTCCGACAGGCCGGGCCGGACCGCGACTGATCGGGGTGGCTTAATGATCAGCGGCACGCGGGTCAGGCAGTCCTGAAATGTGTTCTGCGTTTTTTCAACCAGACCATAATCGCCGGTGAAGTCTCCATGATCACTGAAGAAGAAGACAGCACTGTCATCATAGCGATCCGTATCGCGCAGAGCCTCAAGCAACAGTCCATATTGGGCGTCGACCCGGGCGCACATGCCGAGATAGGTTGCCTTGAGTTCAACCAGCCGATCCACACTCCAGTTCTGCATCTGTTGCCGGTCCCACAGGCCGCGCAGCAGGGAAGGTTTGTCATCCCAGTCGGCATAGGGTTTGATCGGCGGTTTGACTTGGCTGCGGTCGATCAGGCTGTAATAAGGCTCTTCCACACCGTAGGGCGGATGCGGATAAAGGAGTGGCAGATAGATGCACAGCGGCTGGTCACCGTCGTAGTTTCTGATCAGGTCAATGGCATCAAGGACTTGGGCCCAGTCATTGTCGACATAGGGCTCGTCCGTTTTGGCCTCGAGTCTGCCGGCATAAAACGAATAGTAGTTGTCTCCGTCCGGCAGGCCGCGCCAGTGTGTGTCGGCATGCAGGTCATAACCGGTTCTGGGTCGCCTGCTCCGATTATAGACGTTACAGGCTGACGCAAATCCATCTTGTCCGGGCAAGAGGTCGTTCTTGCCGCCCCACCAGACGAAATATCCCTGGTCTTTCAGGATTTTCAGCAGAACAGGTTCGTGGTCCTGCAGCATGTGGTACATGGTGCGGTGCCCATGGACATGCGGATACCAGCCGGTCATGAACGAACAGCGGCTGGGTGTGCAGACCGGATTCTGGCAATACGCCTGGGCAAAAGATACACCATCCGTCCGACAGACCTGGTCGAGGTTGGGCGTGAAAGCTGCTTTACAGCCCAGATGCGCCAGAGCGTCACTTCTGAACTGATCCGGATTGAAGATGATGATGTGTGGTTTTTTTGACTGCATGGGTTCCTCCCGTTGGCTATTGGCGATAACAACCACGAAATGTATTATTGTCCCGGGGTGATCTGTGCTTGTA
>JAWSUP010000042.1:0-16607 GCA_033549405.1 Bacillota bacterium
GTATTGACTGGCCGCTGATGGGACCGGTCAACACAGTTATGGCGCATGACAAACTCTGGTTTGTCGAAGCAGATGTCCGCACCCATCTGACCCGGCTACTCAAGGACAGCATGCCGTTTGCCGCGCCCGATAACACAGCTTATGAGCAGGCAGTCTGGCAAGGCCCTTGCGATACAGCCGGTAGTATCGGCGTCATGGCCAAGGTTTTTGGCCGTGTTCTGGCAGACAACCTCGCGTTCTGGTGGTTTGATATGTGGGGCGGCTGGTATGACGAAGCGCCTTTGATGAACCTGATCCGGCAAACTCAGGCTGTCTATGACCAGGCCATGATAAGTGGCGGCAGCCAGTCAGCCACCGAGATTGCTGTGATCGTCAGCGAAGATTCCCATTCCAATTTCAGCCGGCTGGATCCGACTATGCGGCAGGCTGTCTTTGAGCAGCGGCGCGAACTGGGGTTTATCGGGGCACCGCATCATTTGTACCTGATGGAGGACCTCACCAGCATACCGGCCGATTCTTACCGGCTTGTCATCTTTCTGAATGCGGTCGCGCTTAGTGAACAGCAGGCGGCAACAGTCCGTGACCGCTTCTGCCGCAAACATAAAATGATCGTCTGGTCAGGCTTGTCGCGCATTCCGAAAGCCGGAGCAACAGACTTTGGCAGGGCAGGTGATCCGGATGCAGGATTACAGACTGAAGAGAAAATCGTATACAACCTGGATCGACCTGGTGACCAGCATCGGCTGGCTCTCATCCAGGAAAACGACTATTCGGCTGTTTTATCCGGCTGGCCCTGTCTGCCGGCTGACCGGTTGCGCGAGCTAGCCCGTCTGGCTGGCGTGCATCTATATAGCCATAGTGGTGACGTTGTCTACGCAAATCAGGACTATATCACTCTGCATGCGGCCGACAGCGGGATCAAGCGTATCTATTTCCCGTACACATGCGATGCAGAGTGGATCCTGGGCAAAGGGCCTGTCATCCGGCAAGCCACCTCTATCGATGTAACGATGAAAAAAGGTGAGACCATCCTGCTGAAATGCAAGCGCACAGTTCAAGCAGAAGACAACAGCAAGTTATAAACACAGCTTTCACACACCTGCAGAGCGGGAGAAAGCATCGAAAAGCCTGTGGGAAAGCTGTATAAACAGCTATGCAAAAGAAAGAGGTTTGTCATGTACCATTCGAGAAAGCGTATCACAAATGGCCGTATCTCGCTTGCAGTCGACACCATAAGCGGTGAACTGATCGAACTGACCGATGAACTGACCGGCGATAATCTGATCAAGAATCACCTTCAAGCTGTACACCAGCCATTTAGTCTTGTGCTGCATGCTGCCTTGGGGCATCCGGAACGCAGGACGGCCTGGCCCGCCCGCCATGCGCAGATCATGGATAATGCCGACCTGCAGCCGGATATCAGCTGCACGAAATCTGCAGACGGCAGTCAGACCTTGACCATTCATTACCCGGATCTCTATTCAGATGACGGTCAAGTTGGCATTGAAGCCAGCTGTGAAATCATTCTGCCAGCGGACGGCTGTATCTTGAACTGGCGCCTCCAGATCGACAACCATGCCGGCCTCCAGATCGAAAAAGTTCTTTTCCCATCTGTACACGGAATATACCTGGGCGACACCTGGGAAGACGACACCCTTGTTTATCCCTATTTTGCCGGAGAGAAGACGGTCAACCCGGTAGCGGTATACGCCAGTGAACCGGTCCGTGTTAGCTGGAAATGGCAGGAGTATAAATACACTTACCTGTATGCCGGGCGACCGGGGGTTCAGGCAAAAGAAGGCGCCTATGTCCGGGAGCAGCCCTATTCAGGTCCCCTGTCGATGCTGTGGCTGGATTATGCAGACCCTGACCACGGGCTCTATCTGGCTTGCCATGAGACCGGCGGGCGGGTCTTGTCCCTGCGCACGGAAACCTTCGGACCCAGCCAGCCGGGAATGGGTCTGTCCATCGTCCATCATCCGTATCATGAATCAGGCCGGTGGACGTCGCCGGCCTGCACAATTGCTCTTCACGCCGGCGACTGGCATTGGGGAGCCGACCAGTACCGGACGGCGCGCCACGTGCAGGACGGCCTGCAGATGAAGACAAGACCGGGCTGGTTTGAGCGTGAACCCGGTCTGGTCGCCCATTACGACTTCAAGTACCAGCATGGCGGCATTGTCCACCGTTTCCGGGACATACCAGATCTCCACCATCAGGCCATGGCAATGGGCTTTAATTTCCTGCTCCTTTCCGGCTGGCACCAGGACGGCTTTGACAACGGGTTTCCGGAATATCAGCCAGACCCGGACCTGGGCAGCGAACAAGACCTGATCGACGCCCTGGCCGCTGTCCGCGCCGAAGGCGGTCACGTCATTTTCTATGTCAATGCGCGCCTGACCAACACGCGCTATGCACACCGCAGCGATCAACGTGAAGCGCATTGCGCCCGCAAAGCGGACGGATCGCTGCACCTGGAGCAGTACGGTGATCGGGGTATCACGTTTGCCACCTACTGCGCCAATTCTGCAGTCTGGCAGCAGGAGCTCGCGAATGTCGTCACATATCTGACGGATACGGTCGGCGCTTCAGGCGTTTATCTGGACCAGCTGGGAATGGCGCCGCCCGTCTTCTGTTTCAATCCACAGCACAATCATCATCCAGCAGACTGGAATCTGGGCTACCAGGCCTTTTTCCGCAGTCTGTTTCCGCGTTATGACCGTGATCAGGAACCTGCGATTATCTATGAGGGTGTGACTGACCTCTACGGGGCAGGCGTATCCGGTCAGCTGATTTCGACATTTGTCCACCATCATGGCGGAGCTGCGCCGGAAGTGTATAAATATACACACCCGGACCAAATTTTGGTCGACATGATTTATCCGCGGCGCGGCCAGGCCATGCGGCCGGTTCACGTGGCCCAGCAAGGTCGTGCCATGATGGACCGCGCTTTCGTGATCGGTTCCTTTTACTGGGTCTACGACCTGGAAGAAGACAACTCGTTCAGTAATGATCCGGAAAGCCTGGCCTATCTCTGCAAGATGACCGCCTTGCGCCGGTTCTGGCTGGAGCGTTTCGGCCATGGCACCTTCCGGGACACGGAAGGCATCGCCGCAGTGACTGAAGGCATAACTGTCAAACGATATTGCCTCTCGGATCAGACCATCCTTCTGGCTGTGGCCAATCCGCAGGAAAAAAACAATGGCATGGTTCGGCTGTGCGAAGAGAGTTTGCTGGAAGATAGCCGGGAGAAGACAGTAAATCTGTCAGGATATCGCTGCACGGCAATGACATATGGATTGTCCCGACCAGAAGATGGCCAAACAGTTCAGTTACAGGCAGAAGGCAATCACCTGGTGATACCGCTCAGTCCCGAGCTCCTGTCTTTGATTTGGATCCAATCAGAATGATGTGGGCGACGAGTGCGATCAGCGGGAAGATGACCGCAACAAGAATGCCCAGGCGGATGGCAGCCTGCTCTTGTGTCATGCTATATAGTGATGCAAACGCAGCGGCAAATCCAGAATGAAGGCCAGCCTCAACAACCCGGCCTGTCAGCCACGGCGCAAAAGCGGCGCCGATGTCACCGGCAGCGGCCAGGATGGCGAACATCCAGGCTCCGGCCAGCGGGTACCGCTCTGAACAGATGACAAGTGTGCCAGGCCAGAGAAGGGCAACGGCAAAACCGCACAAGGCACAGGCAACCAGGCTTATTGAGTTGATCGGGGAAAGGGACACGACAAGGTACAAAAAGGCGGCCAGGGCAGAGCTGCCGATCAGCACTTTGTTCATGTTGATGCGTGAGCCAAAGGAGCCATAGAGCATGCGACCGACCCCGATCATGACGGCAAAGAGGCACATGCCCAGAAGATCGCCTGTCAGCTTAGGCATGACCAGGGCTTTTTCGGCGAATGTCGAAGCCCATTGGTTCATGACGATCTCCGCACCTGCTCCGGCAAATATGGCCAGCAAGGCCAGAAGGTAAAAAGGCTTGAACAGCAAGTCTTTCATGTTCTGCCGTTCATGGGCGGCAATGATGTCCGGAAAAGGCGCTCTGGCAAACATGAAGAAATCTAAAAGAGGAATCAAAGCCCAGAGCATAACGATGAACGGCCAGGCCTTATAGGGCAGTACGAATAGAAACAGCGTCGTGACGATGATGGTCAAGACCTGGCCCCAGGCATAGAAGGAATGCATCAGGCTCATGGCCGGTCCCTTGTCATTGCCGGGAATGGCTGCGACAATCGGGCTGAGCAGGATTTCGTGGAGGCCTGCGGCAAATGAAAAAATGACCGTGGCGATCAACATGCCGGTGAACACGTTTCCTGGAAACAGCCAGGGCGACAGGGCAAACAGGCAGAGGCCCAGGCACGCGGCCAGGCTGGCAGGCAAAATGATGCGTCGGTAGCCGATCTTGTCGATGGCGCCGCTGAACAGGATATCCGCGCTGACCTGGGCTGTGAAATTGACGCCGACCAAAATACCCAGCTGGCCGTATTGAAAGCCATACAAGCCCATCAGCGGGATAAACAAGATCGCCGTCAGGTTCGTTACGATCGCCTGAACGAAAATGCCGACAAAACAGGATATCGTTGTCCGTCGATATGTGCCCGATGTCACGATACTTAGACCCCCACTTGATTATTGCCATCACTGGGCACGATACGCTCGATCAGGTTGTGAAGACCAGCATGGATATGCCCATTGGTGGCCAGGATGCTGTCGCCGTGGCGCAGGCTGGGAGCAGTACCCTGCCAGTTGGTGATATGTCCGCCTGCCTCTTGCAGGATCAGGCCGCCGGCAGCGTAATCCCAGGGCTGAAGGCAGAGTTCGAAGAAGCCGTCCAGCCGGCCGCAAGCGACATAGGCCAGGTCGAGCGCGGCAGATCCAGATCGCCTGATCTCCAGAGATCGCAGGAAAACCTGCTCCAGCAGCAGAAATGTGCTGTGCGCCTGCTCCCGGGCATAGGGCGTCGTGCCGAAGCCGATCAGGCTGTCCGACAGGAGCGACCGTGTACTGACTATGATTTTTTGTCCGTTCAGTCGCGCACCCTGGTTCGCAACAGCTTCAAAGAGTTCCTCAGTATAGGGGTTGTAGACAAATCCCAGTGTTAAAATACCCCGCACAGCCAGTGCCAGTGAAACAGCCGAGTGGTGATAATGGCGCATCAGGTTTGTAGTGCCGTCGACAGGATCAAGAATCCAGGTCGGTTGCTCGAGACTGTACTGGTTGACATCTGACTCCTCGGCGATCACAGCAAAGGTGGGTGTCAGCTCTTTAAGCTTGTCGAGAACATACGTCTGCACTGCAAAGTCGATCTGTGTGACATAGTTTGCATCGCTTTTCTGCTCAATCTGCAGTGTCTCATTCTGCAGGTCAAGGATCAGCTTACCTGCCCGGCGGACAATACCGCCGACAGGATCAACCAAAGACTGGTAATCGATATTTTTCGTCATGGGCTCCTCGCAATTATAAGGCATCCAGGTTTTAGTATCAGACATCCAGTTCAATACCTGCCGGTACTGTTTGACCAGCGGGAAACTGATCGAACCGGCAGACTCCATCCTACCATGAGCCCTGCGATCCTGCAATGCAGCCCTTGACAGCCTGCCCAGGCGTTGGTACAATTTGATTGTAATACGATGTATTACAAATGAATGGAGGAAACTACATGAGCACGATATCAGTCAGGTTCAATCAAAAAGATGATGTGTTGATCAGAACATACGCTGAACTTCATAATGTTGACCTGTCAACTTTTATTCGCCAGGCGGTTATTGAGAAAATTGAGGACGATTATGATCTGGCCTTGTTTCAGAAAGTTTGGGATGAAGAACAAAATCAGGAACGGATAACGCATGATGCGTTAAAAAGAGAACTTGGTCTATGAAGTACCGGGTTGAGTATACAAGAACCGCCGCAAAACAACTGAAAAAACTGGACAGGAAAATTGCTGCCTTTATCATAACTTATATTGAAGAGAAGCTGATAGATTGTGATAATCCGAGGTTATATGGTAAAGCGCTGCAAGGTGATCTCAGAGATATATGGCGATACAGAGTCGGTGATTACAGGATTCTGGCCAGGATTGATGATGATATTGTGCTCATAACGGTGGTTGAGGTCGGACATCGCAAAGATGCTTATGATTGAGCAGCGGCATATGTTGTCAGGGACTGTATATCAGACCGACAGACTCCATCCAATCATGAACCCTGCGATCCTGCAATGCGGACCTTGCTAGCCTATGGGAACAGATGTTACTGCACGGACTGCTTTTACAGGCGATAATGAAACCAATAAATGTCACAGGGCGCTGACTACAACCCGCCGCCCGGGCAAACCAGGGGAGTGTTGTTAAGATGAAAACACTGTATACAACCACCATCACCAATACCGGCGGTCGTGACGGCGGCCGGTCAGAAGCGGCCGACGGTTCATTTGCTGTCGACATCGCGCCGCCCAAAGAGCTGAGCGGCAAAGAGACCAAGGCAGTGAATCCGGAACAGCTGTTTGCAGCCGGATACAGCGCCTGCTTTAACAGCGCGATCAACACAGCCCTGCGCAAGGCTGGCGTCAAGTACAAGACCAGCCGTGTCACCGCAACGGTACATCTGCTCGATGATGAAGTTACTGGCTTTGCACTTGCAGTCGAGCTTGAAGTGGCTATTGATGATTTTTCCCAGGCCGACAACCAGAAATTCGCCGATCTGGCACACCAGATTTGCCCTTACTCCAAAGCCACGCGCGGCAATATCCAAGTGACAGTCAAAGGCGCCTGATCGAGCAACGAACATGTAAATAAGCTAATCCCAAACAACATTAACGGCCTCGTGTATGATTACATGAGGCTGTTTCTTATTCCATACATGTTCGATTGAGCATTTTTGCTATATAAATATAAAATTTGCAGGATTTTTTGTGTCAATTGTTTTACTTATAATAAGATCATGAATAAATTAGCTGTAATTGATAACAGAAAACCTTTTGTGAAAAACGTCGTTAAGCACAAAGCCCATTTGCTGATGCTGATGCCCGGGCTGGTTTTTCTCATTATTTTTCATTACATCCCCATGGGCGGGATCATTCTGGCTTTCAAAGATCATATGCTGATGAAAGGCGTCCTGCGGAGTCCTTGGGTCGGTCTCAAGCATTTTGAGTATTTGTTCTCTTCTCCGGAGTTTTTCAGAGTCCTGCGGAACACCTTAGTCATCAGCATGTTGAAACTCTTGTGCGGCTTTCCCATTCCCATTATTTTTGCGCTGCTACTCAATGAAGTCAGACATATCAAATATCGGAAATTGGTTCAGACGATATCCTACATGCCTCACTTTATTTCCTGGGTCATACTGGCGGGAGTCTTTATTGATCTGCTTTCACTGGACGGACCAGTCAACGGATTTCTGAGGCTATTAGGCAATAAACCTGTCATATTTCTCTCGCGACCTAATTATTTCTGGTTCATTATGGTGGTCACCCATATCTGGAAGACTTTCGGGTGGTCTTCCATCATTTACTTCGCTGCCCTGAGCAACGTGGATCCAAACCTTCTGGAAGCCGCAACAGTCGACGGCGCCGGAAGGTTCCGCAAAGCTGTTTCAATTTCCCTGCCCTGCATCATGCCCACCGTGCTGGTGATTCTGATTCTGAATACCGGCGGTATTCTCAGCGCCGGCTTCGATCAGATCTTTAATATGTATAATCCCGCGGTCATGGATGTGGCCGATATTCTGGATACATATGTTTACCGTCGTGGACTGATTAAGATTGAATACAGCTATTCTACGGCCGTCGGGCTGTTTAAGTCGGTGGTTGCGCTCATCATGATCGTCACGACAAACCGGATCGCCCGTGTAATCAACGAGGGAGAAGGACTATGGTAGAGCAAGAAAGGAGAGATATAAAAGTTCAGGTGAAAAAGGGTACATGGGGTTATCATGTATCTGTGGGAAGCAGATTCTTTGATCTGGTGCTTTACATCGCAATGTTTTTTGTCATTTTGGTTACGTTGTTTCCCTTTTGGTCACAGATATGCCTGTCGTTGAGCTCCCGGCAGCAGGTAGTGAAAAACTTGTTTCTCTTGTGGCCAAGGGAATTCACAATCAACAGCTATCTTCTAAGCATCAAGTATAAAATGCTGTGGATCGGTTACGGAAATACTATTCTCCGGGTGCTGATGGCGGTCCCCATCAGTCTGGCTATCACGCTGCTCAGCGGGTATGCGCTTTCCCACAAAACACTTCCCCTGAGAAAAACTATTTCCATGATGCTGCTCATCGCCATGCTCTTTTCCGGCGGCTTGATCCCTAACTACCTTCTGGTTAATGGTTTGGGATTAATGGACAGCCGCTGGGCTTTGGTTTTGCCTGGTGCATTGACGGTTTTTCATATTTTTCTTGCGCGGAACTTCTTTCTTTCCCTGCCCGATTCACTGGAGGAATCGGCCTATATCGACGGCGCCAGCTCCACCCGGATCTTTCTGCAGATCATCCTGCCGCTGTCCCTGCCCATCATCGCCACTCTGGCGCTTTTTAAGCTGGTTGAGAACTGGAACGCCTGGTTTGACTGCATGATCTATATTCAAGACCGAAGCAAGCATGTATTGCAGCTGGTATTGAGAAGAATCGTTATCCTCAACGATATGGACGGTCTTGAGGCCATGATGAACAACATAGATGAAAGGAGCCTTTATACTGGCCGCCAGCTTCAAGCCACCGTTATTGTGCTTTCGGTGGCGCCCATGCTCATCGTTTATCCGTTTATCCAGAAATACTTTGTGAAAGGGATTATGCTTGGCGCAGTCAAGGGATAATAAGTCACTGTGTCATTTATAATAATAAAATGATCAGGAGGGGTAAAAAATGAAACGACTGCTACAATTGGTTCTGGTATTGTGCCTGCTGGCGTCTGTATTGACCGGATGTCAGCAGACCTCAGACACCACAGAGAGTGCTGCAACAACGGCAACCACAGCAACCACCAAGGCTCAGACAACCACTGCGTCGGCGGAACCCGAGAAATATGACCTGTATTTCTGGTTGGCTTCTGCCCCCAACACGACGCCCATCGAAAACAGCCTGACAGACAAGTGGCTGGCTGAACTGATGCCGGATGTCACCATTCACTGGCTCGATCCCGGTGACAATGCGGTGACGACGATCAATCTGATGGTATCAGCCGGAAATACACCCGAGTGGATACGCGGACTGGGCGTGCCGGACTACAATAAGTATTATGAAGAGGGAATCATCCGCGAGATCGATCCCGCCATGGTTCAGCAGTACATGCCCGGCCTGTATGACCAGTATAAGCGTGTGTATTCCGATCTGGATGACCCGTTCCTCTACACCCGCAGAGGCCCTGACAAAAAGAATTATGGCATTCAAAATTTCTGGGAGATCGGCATTTACAGCCGCGCTATCGGTGTACGGCTGGATTGGCTGGAGAACGTCGGCATCAATAAAATTCCCGAAACACTGGATGAGTTCGAGGAGATGCTCCGGGCTTTTACCCAGGATGATCCCGACGGGAACGGTGCCGACGACACCTTCGGGTTTGCTGCAACTTCACTCGACACATTGGATGTCCTGTCCTATGTATTTGGTGCTTACGGCACCTACCCGGGCATCTTCACCATCAAGGATGGCACCGTGGTACGCGGCGAGGTGGAGGCAGAAACCAAAGATGCCCTCACTGTGCTCAAACGGTGGTATGACAATGGATATCTTGATCCAGAATTCATGGTTAACCAAACTGACAACCTGCGGGAAAAAGTCATCAATGAGCAGGCAGGATCGACGATGAGCTGGTGGTACCACTTCTATCCACCGGAAGTTTTCTACAGCGGATATTTTGTCGTGAATATGGCTGACACCGAGGCCGAATGGACAACCATTGAGCCGCCCGTTGGACCCAGCGGAGACAGGGGATCAAGACAGCTTTCGCCGGGGAGCGTTGTCAATTGCTTCAGAGCTGACCTTACTGATGACAAAGTTGCCAAATACCTGGAAGCTTTCAATCTTTCAATGTATGAAACTGAAGGACTTGACTTCAGGTTCTACGGCTTGGAAGGTGTGACCTACAACAAAACGGCCGATGGGAAATATGAATGGATCGAACCTTACTCGGAGAACCAGAAACGGCTGGATATCGGCCATTACATCTTTGCCGGCAACTTCAACGACTACTATGTGCAACGGCCTTATATGACAGCAGACGAGTTTATCGAAACACGCGCTGCCGCCGAAGCCAAGAACTATGGTGATTACGACCGCCTGGCCATTGTTCCCATGGCAGCCTGGGATGAGAACAAAGACCGGCTGACTCAACTGACGACGACCGCTTTCGTGGAGTTTATCATCGGCAGCAGAAGCCTGGATGAATTCAATGCCTTTGTGGGTGAATGGTATGCTTCTGGTGGTCAGCAAGTGATCGCCGAAGCTCAGAAAGCGTATGACGATCTGGTTAAATGATTTACCAAGTGAATGCTGAAAGAGGAGGCAATAAACTGCCTCCTCCTTCTTTATGAAGCATCACATGTTTGTGTGTAAGATAACCTTTGATGATATACTGAAGAAAGGAGGTGCCGGAGAGCGTGAACGTATTGATCGCCGATGATGAATCTCTGGAGAGGAGAGGTTTGAAATACCTGATTCATAAGTATGGGTTCGATCTGGACATTTTAGAGAGCCCCAATGGATTGTCTGCAAAAAAACTCCTCGATGAACAGCCGGTGGATATTCTCATTACCGATTTAAAGATGCCCTTTATGGATGGAATTGAGTTATCTAAGCACGCCAGGCAGCTGTATCCGGACATGAAAATCATACTGTACAGCGCGTATTCCCAGTTCGAGTATGCCAAGGCTGCTATCGAGCTTGGTGTTGTGCACTATATAGTGAAGCCCATCAACTGTGACGAGTTTAAAGCGGTCATGGACAAAATACTCCTTACCTTTGAAAAAGAGCGCAGACAAAAGGAAATGCTGCATCAATATGAGAATATACGGAACATGGCCAGTTCAAACGAACCAGTGACCTCCGATACCGTAACCAATGTCAAAAGAATCGTAGAATCCCGCTATACCGAAAACCTTTCGCTGGAGGAGATCGCCAAAGGGATGTACCTGAGTGTGGGATATCTCAGCCATCTGTTCAGGGAAAAAACCGGACAGACGTTTACAAAGTACCTGAATGACTACAGGCTCAATATGGCGGTTTATCTGCTTCACCATTCTCACATGAAGATAAGCGATATTTGCAGAAGGGCGGGGTTTCAAAATCCTTCATATTTTGGCGAACTGTTTCGGAAAAAATATGGTGTTACACCCAAAGAGTACCGGAATACCGGCTGTGGCTAGTCATGGATATCAAAAAGTGGTTTAACAACATCAGCATCAAACGCAAATTCATTATCATGTATTCCATGATCGCACTGCCAACGCTATTTGTTGGTATCCTGACCTATAGCCAGGCTAATTACATGGTTCGACAGCAACTGGAGAGCAGCGTGGATAACGAACTGCATACCTTGTCCAATAAAATACTCAGCAAAGCCGATTATTACGAATACTCCGTCAACCAGGCGGTAATCAATGCGAAATTTGCCTATATTTTAACTAACGATTACATGAATCTGCTCAATCTGGTACAGGATATCGAGGATTACCTGAACCCCTACTTCACGACCGTCAAATTTTTGAATCGCAGCATCGCCAATATCAGTATTTACCATGATCACTATATGCCCGAGTATGGAACCTTCATCGTGAATACCAATGAAGATGCGGAGGCTCCATGGTACCGGCAGGCGCTTGCATCGCTGGAATGCGAGTGGTTTTTTGATGAGACCAATGTCTATTTGGCGAGGAAGTTTCCGCCTTTTATGATGGGTGATAAAACAGCGATACTGGCGTTTATGTTCAATAAAAACACATTCTTTCGGGAGATCCTGGGCAGCTACAGCCCGGACTCTGGCATAATTCTATATGACAATTATGGAAATCTGGTCTATGAAGACCATCTGGAAGGCATCAAGTATACCAGCGCCCAATTCTATGAAAATGCTCCAGATACGCTCCGGGGCGTCATCGTCCGGAGCCAGGCCATCGAGTCCATGGGACTCACCGTAACCATGTATACCTGGAACAAGACAGTCGCAACATCCTTTCAGATAATCGGCATTACAGTGGTATTGATCGTGCTGACCATGATGCTCATTTTCATCACCCTCTGGGTATTTGATCAATCGATGATCAAGCCGCTGGTCAAACTGGACCGGAACATGCACGAAGTGAGAAAAGGGAATTATACCAGCCTGATGGGCAGAACGGGCAACGATGAAATAGGGCGCATCTCTAATCAGTTTGACAAGATGGTCAAAGATGTGGAGCGTCTTATCAGCGAGCTATACGAAGCAAATATTAAGAAAACAAGGGCTGAGCTTACGGCCTTGAGAACACAGATCAATCCCCACTTCCTCTACAACAGCTTATCGGCTATTACCTGGAAGGCCATGTTCAGCAATAATCAGGAGATCCACGATATCGCAACATCCCTGGCTACCTTTTACCGTACCGTCTTGAGCCGCGGCAGCATGCTGATCGAGGTTGAAAACGAGATCAAGAACATTGAGGCTTATGTGATGATCCAAAGGATCCTCAGGGATAATACTTTCGATGTCGTCTGGAACATACAGCCGGAAGTCCACAAACATGAAATGCTTTGTTTTATCCTGCAGCCGCTGGTTGAAAACGCGATCGTTCATGGCCTCGACATGAAGACTGAGGGTAAAGGACTGCTGTCGATTTCCGCTTATATCCAAAACGATCATATCTGGTTTCACGTGGAAGACAATGGAAACGGTATGGATCAGCAGCTCATGGACCAATATGAGTTCAACAGCAAAGGCTACGGCATCAAAAACGTAAATGAGCGGATCAAGCTCTACTACGGAGAGGGATACAGCGTGACCTATGCTACCAGGCAACCCCAGGGCGTGATCGCAACCATCCGGCTTCCTGTAAAAAGAAAGATTCAGTAACAGGAGACAAGGTGTATCGGGCTGTCTGCCCGATAAGGAAGTGTGTATAAAATGACATCAAGAGAGAGAGTGCGCGCAGTTATCAATCACAAGCAGCCAGACCGTGTCCCCAATGGACTTGGCGGATGTGAAACAGTTGGATTGCATGTTCTACTGTATGAGAAGCTGCAAACAATCTTGGGGATTAATCAACGGCCACCGCGTATCGATACATTTATGTCTAATGCCGTATTTGAGATGGATGCGATTCATGCGATGGAGGGTGACATCATTTTAGTTGCCTCACCCAAAATGTGCAGGGCTGACCTTCATAAACCAGGCTGGGAGTCGCAATGGAAAGCATTAACCGTATGGGGCCGGGACATGCTCATACCCAATAAAGACGAACTGATCATCCAGAAGAATGGCAGTGTACTTTGGAAAACACGGGGGAATGCGATCTGTCGTGCAGGTTCATATTATTTTGACTGGTTGGAGCAAACCGATCTTATGGCTGCATACGACTATCCAAACCCCGATGATATTAATCCTCCCCACGATATATCTGATGATCTCCTTCGATCACTTGAAGAAACGGCAGAGTTTTTATATAACGAAACTGATTTGTCATTGAGCATGGGCGAGATATTGCCTGATCTGCAATATATGCCAGGTGGTTTAGTCAGAGGAATGATGTTCCTGGCAGAATATCCTGAAGTAATGAAAGAAATATTAAGCAAGTTTGTTGACGCAGCCCTGGCACAGCTGCGTCTGCTTGATCAAGCATTTGGAAAATACGTTGATATCATGAACATTGCACACGATCTGGGCGATAATCGTGGCCTGCTCTATGGCATGCCATTATTCAGACAAGTATACCAGCCATTATACAAAGGGCTATTTTCTGAATGGAAAAAGATCAGCAACATGAAAATTTGCCTTCATACCTGCGGCGCTGTGCGGGATGCATTAGGAGACCTGGTGGCCTGTGGTCTGGACATATACAATCCTGTTCAGATTTCAGGGGCAGGAATGGATCCGGCAGCGCTTAAAGAAAAGTATGGCAGTAAATTAGTTTTTTGGGGCGGCTCTTATGATACACAGCTAAACCGATCGACTGATCGTTATGAAGACGTTTATCAACGTTGCTATCATAATATAAAAACACTGGGCAGTGGTGGCGGTTACATCATGGGCGGTGTACATAATTTGCCGCCGGAAGTGCCTGAATGGCATCTGCGGGCGATACTAGATGCATGGCATGACGCACGATAAAATGATCTTAGATTGTTATCAGGTGATGTTCAATCAGGCTGTACCACATCCTGATTATATCACAGTACGCAGTCAGGCCGGCAGAAATCGTAATTGACAGGCATCAATAATTGCTTCTTCACGCTGCTATTCTGAAAAATATGGTTATAATAGTATCGATAACCAGTTTTTGCCATCTTCAGAAAGGGTAGCAGATCAATGGGATCAGAACGGAACATCGCCAAGTATCGATTATTACCCCTGCATTGTCTGAACTGGGGGCGATGCCTGCTTCTTGATTCGGTCAGCCGTCGTTCCTTTTCCGCGTTCGTTTTATTAATTCTTTCGGCGTTGCTGCTGGAGTTCATGACTTATCAGAATGTGGCTGTCATAGCCTGGGCCACGCCGCGTCTCTGGCTGGCAGGTGGCCTCCTGCTGGCTCTGGTGATTGTTGGACGCTCTGTCCGCCAGCTGTTACGCGACATAAAAAACAAAGCCTTCATGCCGATCCTCTTTACGCTTGGCCTGGTGGCGCTGCTGGCCTGGCCTCTCCTTGATCCGGCTCGCAGTGTGATCGGCCAGGACGCGACCCAGCAGGTGGCAGCCGGACTTGACGCATTCACCCGGCCAGATCTGAACTACACTGGACGTGCGTTTCTGGGATATCCTGCCCGCCAGTACCTGTTGGCTGCCCTGCCGGCTCTGCTGGCCGGACGCAGTGAAACAGCCCTGCAAGTCGGCTTTGCCTGGCCATTCTGGCTGGGCCTGCTTTTGTTTGCCGACAGTCTCAGAGCCTGGGGTCGGGCGAAGGGGATCCGTCATGGCGACGGTCTGGCATTGGCGGCTGTCTCGGCCTTGTTTGTTTTTCCCTATGTGACCGATTATTATCTTTACTTTGAACAAACACTATTTCCGGTCTGTTTCAGCCTCCAGGCCATTGGCTGGTTCCTGCTGTTTCTGCTCCGGCCGACGCCATTTCACGCCCTCGCCCTGTGTTGGACCGGCAGTATTCTGGTTTACTGTTATTCGCCCAGCCTGGCTGCGGTGGCGCTCCTATTCGTGCTGCTCCTGCTCATCTGCCTAAAGGCGCTACTGCAAGCCAAAAAGGCGTCGCCAGGGGTGACGGTATGGCCGGCTGCCTTTGCCGCCGATCCGTTCCCTGCGCTGACGGGGCTTGTTGTGGCAGTATTTATCTTGGCGACGGTGGTTTTGTCGCTGGCTTTTGGCCGCGGTGACCGCATCTCGGTTCTGCGCAGCACGGAACTCAGTGAAATCATTGAGGCGACCAAAGTTGGCCTGTCGATCGCATTTCTGCATCGTCCGGCTACATATGCCGGCTACATGCTGCCACTCGTCTGGCTGTATCTTACCTTTGCGCTGCTCTTTCGCTTCGGTCTCGTGCATTTCATTGTGGCCGGCTGGACGCTGGGCGTCATTATTTTATCCCAGGTGCTGCAAGGTTACGCCATCTACCCGGCGGCTATATCATTTTCCAGGACGCTGGTCACTGTGCCGGTTCTTGTGACGGCCTGGTATCTGCTGGCTGCAGACCGGTTACAGGAAAACGGGACAAGCTTTCAGGCAAACGGAGCAATACAAATGAAACCGGCACGCCGGCGCCTGGGCGTATTCCTGCTCGCGCTTACCATTCTGCTCAACCTGGGAGCGGGAACCTGGAATTTGGGCCGTCCGGTTGTCCAGGGAAGCGCAGCTCAGTACATCGCGCCTGCCTACCTGCACGACATGCGCCTGTTTCTGTCAGACCTGAACAGGACAGCCGCAACAGAAAAGCTGGACGCGCATGACCAGTTCAACCTGGTCCTGTATACCGATAATGTCTGGCTGAAAAATCCCGGTGACTACACCGGCTACTTTTTTCCTGCAGCCCGTGTTGTTGTGCTGGCCAGCGACATGCCGCTGCCGGAGGATCTGGATCTGCAGAAAAAGACACTCCTCTATGTCATTCATGCCGAAACGCAAGGGCAATTTCCAGCAGGATTTGGGCAGCTGGAATCAACCACCTTCCCTGTGAAGGATGGCCGGCCACTGCAGATACAGCGCCTGGTCTACCGGCCAGGGTAACAGGTACACTGACAGGATAACGATAGCTTCATGAAGTTTGGTTTCAGCACAGCGGGAGGCTGACCCAGTCTGATGGATGGAAAAGATCAATTGAAAGTTGAGGATAGTCCAGATGAAGGTTTACCAAGGATCAATTGTCACCTGTGATGCCGCTAACACCGTCTGCCGCTACTTGGTCGAGGACGACGGCAAAATCGTCTTTACCGGTGATGCGCTCCCTGAGCATCTGCAGAAAGCACCTTTTGAGCAAC
>JAWSUP010000043.1:0-16582 GCA_033549405.1 Bacillota bacterium
ATGACGGCGATTTGCTCGTGCAGGTCAGGGGCTATTTCATCGGCAAAACAACTGATGCGAACCATGTTACACTCCTGTTTGCGCGTGGGCTATCCTTTTTCGTAGCTTTGCAGTGTCTTGATTTCCCTGGGCAAGTGATTGTTGTACGACTCCCAGTTGATCCATTCGCCGCTGATAAAGCCCGCATACCCGGCTTCTTGCAGCAACCGGAGGGCCGCTTTGTGATCGACCAGACCTTCGCCAATCGGTTTTAATACCAGTTTATGGTCCGTGTATTGCCCGTCGTGGACATGGACGTGCCGGATCCAGGGCTGCAGCAGGGCGAAGGCCGCCTCAACCGTGGTGCCGGCTGTCAGCACCGGGTGCATGATGTCCCAGTTCACGGCTACGAAGGGATGGTTGACCTGGCGCATGATGGCGGCCACATGAGCCGGATCGCACCAGCTGTCGTGCGTTTCAAGGCAAATCGTCACCTGGTGCCGCACCGCGTCATCCGCGAGCTGCCCCAGGGCGTCCACCACGCAGGCCAGGCTCGTTTCCCGGCTGACACCCTCCGGGATCCTGCCGCCGAAAACGCGGATCACCGGTGCCTGAACCTTGGCCGCCACCTCGATCGTGCGCCTGGCCAGGTCCACGTTGCGCTGCACCTGGCCGGGATCGGCAAAGGCACAGGACGTGGCCAGACAGCAAAGTGACACGTTGCTGTCGCGCGCCATCTGCCGGGCCTCTTGCAGGACCGCATCAGGCGCGTCGATTTCGATGCCATGCCGGTGTTCCGAGCTCAGACGCGGCTCAATACCGGTATAGCCATAGCGCCGGGCAGTTTGCAGCAGCTGTTTCAGATCCAGCTCAGGGCAAGAAAAGCTCATAAACGAGTAGTTCATTGTGTTTCACCTCCACCATCTATCCGGTAGGATCTGCGTACAACACCAGCATAACGAATATGATCTCAAAAATATTTGATGTTTTTGGCAATAAGTTTGCAAATATTGTTATTTTGCGTACAATGGCAATGGGAGGTGCTCATCCTGTGAAAACAACCGATGATTTCAAGCGTGTTTTCGATACGGATTGCTCTTTCTCGCACCCCGTTGACGATTCCTATACCATGAACGCGTTTCATTTTCACAATGTCTTTGAGATCTATTTTGCCCACACCGGCGGACTCACGTATTTCGTTGAAAACAGGATCTACCCGGTCGAAAAAAATGACCTGTTTGTCTTCAGCCACCTCGATCTCCACCGGATCGGCATCGCGCCGCAGACGCGCTATGAACGGTCGATCGTCGTGTTTAATCCTGAGTACGTCAGCAGCCTGTGTACCGATACCACGGATCTGCTGGCCTGTTTCCTGGACCGAAAACCGAACTTTTCCCATCGCCTGCACCTGTCCGACGAACAGGCTGAGATGTATCAGGTCCTGTTTCAGAAGGCCCGGCACCACGGCAACCACAAGCGATACGGCGAGGATGTACGGCAAAAAATGGCTTTGATCGATATCTTGCTGTTCATCAACCCCCTCTATCAGGGCAATCCCGAATGGGTTTCCTCCCAGGCCGATGCCGGCTACAACAAGGTTCGGCCGATCATCAGCTACATTAATGAAAACATCGGACACAAGCTGTCCCTCGATGAGCTTTCCGAACGATTCTACATCGACAAGTATTACTTGTGCAAACTCTTCAAAGAAACAACCGGCTTTACGATCCACGAATACGGGATGTACCGCAGGATCATCCGCGCCACGGAACTGCTGCGGAAAAACCACCAGGTGGCGCAGGTGGCGGAAATGACCGGGTTTCAAAACGACGGGCATTTTATCACAACGTTCAAAAAGCATGTCGGCATAACGCCCAAGCAGTATGCGCTCAGGCAGAGTGGTCTGTGACGGGCAGCTTACTGACGACAGGCCAATCGGCAGTTTCAGGCTTCTTTTTCCCGGCCTGCGCTATATATGTTTGGCTACGATGTGAGTGACACATAAAAGCAGTATAATAGCTGAAGGATAAATGGAGGAAGCAAAGAGACCGCAATGAACGATAACCTATATTCCATCTATGAAACGCTCCTCGTCCATCACGGCGAGCTGAACTGGTGGCCTGCGAAAACGCCCTACGAGGTGATGGTCGGCGCGGTGCTGACCCAGAATACGGCATGGGGCAACGTCGAGAAGGCAATCGCCAACTTCGGGGATAACCTCTCACCAGAAACCGTGGCCAACTGTGACCTGGCGAGATTGACGGAAATAATCCGTCCGGCTGGTTTCTTCAACCAGAAGGCGGTCTACCTGAAAGCGGTCACGGCCTGGTACGCCAGGTACGGCTACGACGTTTCGACCGTACAGAAAGAACCGTTCACCAGGCTGCGGGCTGAACTGCTCACAACAAGGGGTATCGGGCAGGAAACCGCCGATTCGATTCTGCTGTATGCTTTCGGCTTTCCCACCTTCGTGGTCGACGCTTATACTTTTCGGCTATGTGGCCGGTATCCGATCGAAGCAGGCAAAGGGTATGCAGCGGTCAAGACGTACTTTGAAGAGAATTTGCCGCGGAGCGCGAAAGTCTACAATGGCTTTCACGCCCAAATTGTGATCAACGCGAAGACGCATTGCCGGAAGAAGCCGTCCTGTGAGGGCTGTCCGCTTGGTGCAACGTGCGAAAAGCGCGGTCTGTGACCAGCATTGCGTCGTTTTATAATCCATCCGCGCTGAACAGATACCCGCTACTCCAGGTTGCACAGCCGTTCAGGAACACCTCAGCTGTCCAGTATTTATCCGGGTACGGGATGAGAACACCTTGCCCCAGCATGGTGTTTCTGGTGATGTCATACATGGCGTCACAATCATAACCCTCATGTTTATGCATGGCCACCATATCCCCGGAAAACGTCGCGAAAGCGAATTGAGAGATGAACGGCGCACCCGCCTGGCCGTCATGCTGCGGAACGAAATCAAAATAGACGTAATTTTCCGGAACAGGGGTGCCCTCTTTCATAAACCGCCCCCAATAACCGTGCCATCTCTCAACGTCAACGCCTTTTCCATAGTGATGTGCGAACAGTAAATCGTAGTCGAAGCCGGACTTGTATGCTGTCATGGCGTCAAGTGTGCGCATGATATCAAGCTCCCAGCTCATATCCGCAGCATCGTACTTGAAGAATTCGCGACCGATAAAACGCAGGGCGGGCATCTTTCTGTATTCAAAGCTTTCTATTTTGAAGCCGTTTTGCTGCTGTTTAACCGCCTGGGGCATGAACAAAGCCCACTGCACGGCAGCGTCGCAGTCTTTTAAGAGATTGATAAAGCCGAAGAAATCGACGGTGGCCGTTCCCGTGGCGCCCGTTTTGCCACCTGCAAATTTCTTGCGGATGTTTTTATCTTTCATGGCTGTAAAATCTGCGAAGACACGGGCAACCACCTCTTTGAGCGCTTCGGCATGGGTTTTCCCCGACAGCTCATCATCAAACCTGTCAAGTGCGTCAAAAACAGCTGTATTCACAGTGTCGGATGGCGCTAATGCCTGCAGATGCGACCGCAGCTTCGCGTTCTGCTCCCTGAATCTCGCAAACACACCCTGCATTAAAATCTGCTCATTTTCAGGCAGCTTGTCGTCTGTCCACTGCTCGTCGTCAAGCACCCATGCGGTCAATTTGTCAAACACAACGGGATTTTGCCCCCTCGCTTTGCGCGCCCAGTCGATGAGCTGCTGATACTTCTCTTCCGCAGTTAATGCGCCGCTTTTTTGTTCAATGTCACGCCAATAAAATTCATCAATCAGTTTTCTCGACATGTCAAAGCCCCCTTGTATTGTGATGTTGATCGAGAGCGGGTGAAACTGTTTTACCAGACCTGGCTGTACCTTTGACGGTGTAACGCCGTGAAATCGCTTGAACGCCCGCGAGAAGCTTTCGGGCGAATCGTACCCGTAGCGCAGGGCAACATCCAGAACCTTTTCACCCTTCTTTAATAAATCCTGCGCCGCCAGGGTCAATCGGCGGTTGCGGATATACTCGCCGACCGTCAAACCCATTACAACATGAAAAATAAACTGAAAGTGCGAGCCTGACGAAGATGCTTTACCTGCAATCTCGTCCAAATCGATTTCATCTGTCAAATGCGCTTCCATATGCTTGATTGCCTTCGACAAGCTTTGGATCCAGTTCATCATCCGTCCTCCCCACAAGAAAACGATAACATGTTTTAGCCGTAAAATCCTGACTTTTTATACGGCGTTTTGTTCGATTGTAATCATTTTATCCTTTTTCACCGGCACTTTGTAAGCAGTCAGATAAAGCATACCAGTTTCGGCCCAATTGACTGATCCAGTTTCGGCCAGGTATTGAGCCACCACAGGAAAATGAACGAACCATTTTTCCTGAAGAGTGAAATGAAGATAACGAACGTGAAATATGGTGTAAAGGAAATGAAGAGGTGGCTAATGGACAACAAAATACAAAGCATGAAAGAGCAGGTACCATCAAACGCATATGAAGGCAAAAACGACTGATGCGATCATCAAATAAGAAGCTGAAACCGTAAAGTCTACTTAAAGTATACTTAAAGTATACTTTTAAAGTCTACTTCATCAGCCAGTCGCCATCTTTTTTTGAGCCGACTCTGGTAAGCAATTCAAGCTTCTGCAGCTTTGCCACAATCTTCTTGACGCCGGGAACGCTAAGGGACACAGCGTCCGCAGCCTCCTGAAGCGTCGACTGTGGATTATCTTTCAGAAACATAAGTACAGCAGTTTGATTGCTTGTGAGTTTCTCGAGTAACTTCTCTTTATGTTTTCTTGCAGCGATAATATCTGGCTCAAAGGCAAATGCGAGTGTAACTTTAACCATTCCGTCATCAAATGAAAACGCTTTTCTACCGTAGCTGGAGACAATGATTGGAACACCATGACCGGTTTGCTCAGCAAAATGTGTTGCCATAAATACAGTGAGTAAGCCTTTATTTACCGGCACACTCGTTCCATGAAAGAAGCCCTCTTCAGACAAGCCATATGGTAGTCCACCATAAGAAATAATTTCAATCCGGTTGTCAAAAACATGAACAGCTGGCGGTACTTTCTCAGCCCAGCTGTTATGCAGGCATGCGTTGATCCATGCTTCTCTGAAAGCTTCATACAAGAATAGATGTGTTTCCTTGCGCTGGCCTTCGGACAAATCAACTTTTGTCGTATTAATTGCCTTAAAATACTGGAGCACCTGATTGACCGATATAAGTAAACATTGTGCGCCGTATTCTGTCCTCTCTGACATCACAGACTTGTTCAAACCAGCAAAACGAACAACTTTTATCATGATTTCGTTCTGATCAGACAGGAGATAAGCCATTAAATTAAATTTTTCATCTTTATTCATAAGACCATAATTAAAATGAAATCTTGCGGTATCTGCCGCATGAATATCATTCTGCAACAGCATGGTGCATAGTCCGGAGAAAGATAAATCCTGTCTCTCTGAAGATATTTGCCTGATTAAATCTGCATCTCCCGACGCAAGCATTTTTCTGAGAATTTCGTTTGATATACGCTCATCTGCTGATACATTTCTTATAAAGTATCTCCCATCAAATGAATAAGGCATATCATAACCTTTAGCAGAGACTTTAATGAATGAATTACCTCTTTCGTCAGTCATTTCATCTATCTTGCAAATAATTCTGGGTTCAATTAAGTCACACACACGATTTCTTATATCGAGCAGAGTCTTCTTTCCAACAGTGAGACCTTTCACTTCGCCATTATCATCTACGCCAAAATAGACAGTTCCTGTTCCATTTCGATTCAACATTGCTGCAAGTGATTTAAGTCCTTTATCAAGTTGTGCCAGACTCAGTTTAAATTCCTGTGTTTCATTCTCATTTCCTAAATTCATTCACATCTCACCTCGCTTCTTCGAGTTAAGTATACCGTAAAGTATACTTAAAGTATACTTTTAAAGTATACTTTATGATAAAAATAAAGCTTCATGAAGCGTTAAGAGATTGATTATCGTTGATTTTCGATGACCAGATTAAAAGTTAAATGACGCGTTAATCAAAATTATAGAGTTGATATTTGCAAAAATATCGCAAAATAAACGATAATAATCTTGCTAATAACATGATATTTGATGTATGATGAGCATACCGGATGATCAGGTAAATGGGGTGATCACATGCTCATCCAATTCAGTGTCGAGAATTATAAATCGTTCAAAAACAAAGCGATACTCAGCCTTGCGTCGGGCAAGGATGCAAGCCACGCGCAGAATGTCTCAGTTCTGGAGTCAAGGGAACGGATTCTCAACGCCATTGCTATTTATGGCCCGAATGCTGCCGGCAAGACAAACCTGTTCAAAGCATTAGCGACAGCCATCCTGATGGTCCGTCAATCGAATCAACTGCAAAAGAATGATCGCCTGGAAGGGATTGTACCGTTTCTGTTTGACAACACAATGGTTGCAAAGCCAACCAGTTTTGAGTTTGTCTTTATCGCTGAAGGCATCAAATACGTTTATGGATTCTCAGCCACGCAGGCCGAGATCGTATCCGAGTATCTGTACGCCTATTATTCGGTAAAACCGTCAACAATTTTTGAGCGTGATGGCACATACAAATTTCCGAAAGATAAGCGTGTACTGAGCCAAATAGAAAAGAAAAATACGCCGAACAAGCTATTTTTATCAACTGCGACTGCCTGGAATTACGAGCGGACAGAGCCGGCTTACAGTTGGTTTGAAAATGGCATCAACACCTATCCGGATTACGAAAGGTTGCATGCGATCGCTTTCAATCAGTTCGATCATGAAGATCCCGATAAAATGCATCAATTTGTGATTGAGCTTCTCAAAGAGTCAGACATCAACATCCATGACTATATGATCAAGACAGAACCCATAGATGAACAAGACCTGATTCAGATCTTCGGGCCTCTCTCCCGGACAGCCAGTAATGCAAAAATAATAGATGGCAAAAAGCAGAAGGTTTATCTGGATCATTTTGTGACCAATGAAGACGGAACAAGCAATATCTTTCGATTGAACCTGACAGACGAATCCAAAGGAACGGAGAACCTGTTCCTGTTAGCCCCTGTTCTATTGCGTGCGTTATCTAAAGGTGAAACGGTTGTCATCGATGAGATTGAAAGGAGCCTGCATCCGTTACTGGTTAAACAGGTCATCAGCTATTTTCATGATCCTGAGAAAAATCCCAGCCATGCCCAACTCATTTTTAACACGCACAACTTGGAGTTGATGTCATTGGATCTATTCCGCCGGGACCAGATCTATTTTGTCGACAAATCCGGCAAGACCGGAGCGTCTGAGCTTTACTCACTGGATGAATTTTCAGTCCGGGCGGAGGAAAATATCAGGAAAGGTTACCTGCTGGGCCGATTTGGCGCGTTGCCATCAAATTAGATATTGACATGCTCTTATCTAAGATGCTACAATGATTGTATCTTGATAAGAAATGGTTGTGATCTCATGAATAGCTGTAGTATAGATGGGCTCGAAGATAAGATCCTGAAGGGATTCTCATATGTCTATCGGGCGAACAAGGAATTTCTGACACTGGATGATCCTTATCGACACAGGTGCTTTGAAGCCATTCAAGACCGCGAGCTCATGAAGCACATCGTTTTTAACAATGACTATCTCAAAATACCACCGGTCTATACCTTTCTATGTTATTACGCTGAGCAAGAGCCAAAACTGGAACCGGCAGATGATCCATGGATCAAAAAGTCAGTCGGCGCCTTTTGGGGATATGTTTTCCGTAAAGTCTTTGGCTACGAGAATGCACATAATGATCTGCTGCCAGGAAGGAAATTGAATTTCCGGAGCGCGTCGTATTTTACTCGTGATTAAGGCGGGATTAGGCAGTTACATGCGCTGGTGTTGATCAGATTCAGTCCGGCGACTGGGACAGGAGACATTAATGGCAGAGAATCAACGGTTGCGTTATCAGATCCTTGGCGGTAAAAACCAGATTGGCGGGAACTGCATTTATCTGCATTATGGCAAGACAAAACTGCTGCTTGATATTGGTAAGCCTCTTAATGACAATTTATCGCATGGTGATAAACGTTCACAAGTGATATCGGCGCCTGACTTTGATATTCCAGATGTCGACTATTGCATCATATCTCATCCGCATATGGATCATTGGGGATTTCTCCCGTTTTTAACTGAAAAGGCGATTATTTTCTCTGGAGCTGCCTGTCAGACGATTATCAAGATCAGCTTATACGTGAGCCGTGGACCGATCGTTAAAAATGAGTGGAAAACCTTCAGACCAGGCGTAGCTTATGGTTTGGGAGATTTTCTCATCCAACCCTTCCTGATAGACCATTCTGCCTATGATGCCTATGCATTTCTAGTCACGGCCGGTGACGAACATCTGCTCTATACTGGTGACATCCGTTTCCATGGGCGAAAAGCCTGGCTATCGGAGCGCTTGCCTGACCTGATCAAGGTCCCCATTGATCTCTTGATCTGTGAAGGAACAAATTTGGGCGGACAGGCTGAGGGCAATAACACTGTTGAAGCCAATACCGCTGCGACGGTACATGAATCAGATTTGGAGGAGTCTTTTGCAGATGCTTTCAAACAAAACAGGTTGCCAGCAATTGTTCAAGTCTCCGGCCAGAACATCGATCGCCTGGTAACCATTTATCGCGCCAGCAAGAAGGCAAACCGAAAGCTTGTACTGGATCCATATACTGCTTTTTTGATCAATCGGTTGAAAAACAGACGTCTGCCTCAACTGGGGTCTTTTGATGATGTGCGTGTCCTTTTGCCTGAAGAAGATGAGCAATGGCGTCATGTGGGCCTGAATCGAAAAAAACTCGGCTGGATGAAGCCCTATGCCATAACGGCCGGGGAATTGATCCAAGATCCGATGTATGTTCTGATATTCAGATACTGGATCGGGCAATACGTATCAGAGCGGGCAATATTTCCGGATGGTTCGAGATTTATTTACTCAATGAGCTCCTTTTATCTGGCATCAATGTCAGCACAATGGGGTGAATTGTCGGAGCGAATTGCTGATGGGCGCGTTGTTTTTCAGAAGATACATGCAAGCGGACATGCCAGCCCGAGCGACCTGAGTCAGTTCATTCAGAGGATAAATCCCAAACAGATTTTGCCGATACATACGCAGAATCCTTCCTGGTTCGATCGATTTGACAGCGAAAAAATCGCCGAGGAGTGTGATTGTCGTTGATTCGTTTGCTCGAGCACGAAGATGACATTTATCTGAACAGCTTTATCGAGACTGTCAGAAGGCATATCGATGCTGAAAGCTTTTTTGATCAGGGGGCATATGCGTTACTGCGCCAGGTGGTCGTGCCTGAAATTGAATCCAGGCTGGTCGATTTGCTGATCGGGCTTGACAAGAGGGCTTCGCGACAAGCGAACTTGGCAGAGGATCTGTTTCGTCAAGGGTATGAGCATGAACGGGGTCTATTCTGTGATCAGGATTATACAAAAGCGTCCGGGTATTATGTGAAAGCTGCATCTTTTGGCATCACTGAAGCCAGTTACCGGCTTGGCTGGCTATTAGAGAACGAATTGGTCCAGAGCGATGAATTGCGCAGTTGTGATGACTATTACCGTCAGGCAGTCGAGTCCGGGAATGCCAAGGCCATTGTCGCAACAGGCCAGCGATTGCTTTTCAACGCCGTAGACCAAATCGACATTCGCAGCTGTTTGACATATTTTAAAGAAGCCGAAAGAGCGGACTGGCCATACAGCGCCTATTATCTGCCGGTGCTGGAGGTATTAATTCATTCCGTAAACAGCATTTCTCACGAACAGATCGCTGACCAGCTGAAATGCTTTTTACCAATACCAGGCCATCAGCCAAAGGACACAGCCATATTTTACAACGAGACAACTGAGGCTGATATCCGCCTGGCAAAATACTGCCACCAGCATAGCTTTGAAGAAGGTACATTTTTCCTCTCCTGGTGCCATCTGACAGGATTGGGCCTGCCAAAAGACCATAATAAGGCCAGGAAATACGCACTGCAATTTGCCAATACCAAATCGCCGGATCTGCTTTTATACATCGCCTGGATTTACCTGAGCGAACGCACCACGCTGAGTTCTGCCAGGGCTGTTCAGTATATCAGAGCAGCCGCCGACAGAGGTTTATCTGCAGCGCAGTTAGATTGGACTACTCTGACAGAAATAGATTTACTGCATCCAGAATCATTGATCGACTATCTGAATGCTGTTCACGAGCAGTTGGAGATTGAAAAATGGTTTTAGAGCAAGAGACTGTGATATGAGGAACAGAGGCAATATTATTAAAAGCTGATTTGCTGGCATGATGGCTTCAAATGATTGACTATATTGATTTTCGAGAGGGGGGTGACAATTTTCATGTTGGGTCTCGACCAATTATCGGATCGTCTCTACTTTAACAGTCTTTTGCGACTTGGCAGGCTCATGGTCCGGCAAGATGGCGCCAAGGAAAATATTCGACCCTATTACGGATACTACCAGATGTGCCACAGAATAATCGGTCAAAGACTGCATAAAGAAGTTACAGGGTATCTTCTGAGTTCGCAGCCCCCATTTACTCTGAGCGGTCGAGACAGCAGCGAGACGCTGTTCAGCATGGGATTGGCGTGCGAGCGCGGTTGGATGATACAACCAGACCCGGTCGAAGCAGTTAAATGCTTCCAGTCATCAGCTTCACTTGGAAACGCAACAGCCTTATACCGTATCGGTTTTGTATGCGAACAGAACCTCGATCTCATCTCCAGGTTTGGATCACCTGAGTTCCATTACGCCAAAGCTGCAGAGCAGGGCGTTCCCGAAGCCTGGGTGGCACTGGGACAAATAAAGCTCTTTCAAGAACTGCAGCAGAGTATGAAATCAGAGAAGAAATTGAATGGCCCGTTTGATCCAGATCAGTTTATTGAACCGTTTCTTCAGGCAGAACGGCTCGGATGGACTGACCGGCCAGACTATTTATGGTTTCTTCGGATGTACACGTCGCAATACGAAAGTGACGACAGCTTTATCAGCATCAGAAATATTGAAGACCACTTTTATAACGATCTGAAGGTTTATCACTCTGAAATGCGCGACCGTTTCTACTGGTATAATTGTTCAGATGAAATCACTTTGAGACTGGCCCGATTTTTGTCAACCACAGGCAATGTTTACGCGTCAATTTTTATATCCTGGTGCTATCTGAATGGGCGCATGCTACCCCAAAAGTTTGATATGGCTCTGCGTTGGGCTCTCGATGCTGCCAAGGGAAATAATGCAAAAGCCATTCACTATCTCGGATGGGTATGCCTGCACGGCGCAGATGAGCGGTATGGTGAGAAGGCCTTTGAGTATCTGGCAAAGGCAGCAAGTTTGTCGTATGAGCCGGCAATACACGATGAGAGGCTACTACGCGATATTGGAATAACCACACCCAATCAATTGTGGCTGTATCGGCACAACTTGCCAGATACAATAATGTGGTATACTGAATTTGCTGTTATTGATGATTTTTCAAACCATCAGGAGACCTTAGACAATGATGTTAATTGAGTAATGGACAAGTCTGATTGAGAGGTGACTTAAGTGTTTGTTGGTCCATTTTTCTATTTTGAAGAGGCTGTTGCCGGCCAGGGAGGTATCTATGCAGCGTTAGTGGCACTTGAAAAATCTGAACAAATAGCAGACAAGCTCGGGGCATCATTATCTCATCAAGAGCTGTTTGATCGGTTAAACACAGATATCGATTATATCAATATCCCTCGTGGAAGAGTTGTTTACGATACCGTTAAGAAAGAAGCTGTTATCTACATTGACCGGTGCATTGAGACCAGAATCAAGGAAATTATAAAAGCATTCGAGATAGACAAATTCAGAATTGAGTATGATGAGCATTATGTGTGTCCGGGGTGTTGGGACTTAGATGCGATGTGGCAATGACTTTGAAGGAGATATTACGAAATGAATAACAACAGTGAGATACTCAATCTTCTTAAGACCAGGTACAAAGACCTAACTGGAAAATCATGTCGTTCGATTAAATTACCATCTTACATTGATTTTATTCTCAAAGGCAAAACGATAACGATGTTTGTTAATAAGCCTACTGAAAATATGCAAACAAACGATGCCGCATTCGAAGCATGGGCATTAGCAATTAAAACATGGCTGTCTGAAGACGTTGACAGTATTGTCCTGGATTACAATCAACCTGATGAGCTAGTGCAATCTATTTTATTGAACCGATTTGTTGATGAAGAAGTCAATCGAAGATCATATAACCGGTTCTTATTCAGAATACATGGTTTATTAGATTTATTCCCGGACTGGTTTAGCGTGGTAGATTCCAAGCGAGATGAGGCTACTGAATTTATGAGATGGCTATCATCAGAAACAAGATATTTGAATCGACCAATGCAAGCGTCAGCAACAAAAACGAGCAAAGAGGATTGTGAAAGACAAAAAGGAATATGGTTCATTAATGAAGCAAGAAGTAAAACGGGTGAATATTTTGACGTTCTTTCTGATACATTATTTGATCAGCTTCCTGTTGGTGTTTTTGTAAGTGGTGTTAAAAACGCGACGCGCATTTTCACTGGAGGTGCCAGTGCAATCGATTTTTGGGGAATTGGAGTAGACAGAACAACCTTTCATTTGTTTGAGTTGAAATCAAAAAGCAATAAGGGGCTTGGTGTAATTAGTGAAGTATTATTCTATACACAATTGATGAAATGCGCACTTGTCGATCAGCCTAAATGGCTCGTGTTTTCCGATAAAGTTAAAGGCAATGAATCGCGTGGAATAGATATTTTGGAAAAGCATAACATAACAAAAATATCAGCACATATTGTTGCAGAGGATTTTCATTGCCTGTTTGATCATGATTATATTACAAATTTAAACAACAGAATGATTCAGTGGAATTCATCGATTGATCAAACAAAATATAACTACGCAAACAGAGAAATATATCGATAATTCCAAGCAATTTTACATGTAGCTTAAGAGTACATCCTGACAAATAACCGGTGGTCATCCAAAAGTACATGCCAGGAATCGATTCCCCTTCCATATAAAAGAGGAAGCCGACCTGATGCGTATTGCTACCTCATTCCTTGCCTTCTGAGTAACTATTCTGATCTTCGATCCACAAAAACAAAACCTTTATATCATTGATGCAAACCGCTTGAACTGTTTCTTTTTCAGCAGCAATGTTAAATAGACTCAAATAAAATCTGTAATCGTTAAAGGAACCTTCTTTTGAAGCGCCTATTCTATGAATGATCATCATACAGGTTGAAGCATCAAAATCTTTGGCAATTCTAATTGCTGATAGAGTTCTATGCAGAAGTTGATATCGCAATTTCTCCGGAAGTATTTTTTCTGTATTAAGACTCAATTCATTGAGCATTGAAAGATATCGCTTGTTTCGATTAGGTTCATCAAGTGATTTGTCATCGCAATATTTTCCAAAAGGTTCATTGCATTTTCCTTCAACCACTATTGGGCATAGATTTGAATTAATCCTGGCAAGAACAAAAATATCGTTTTGCGAATCTTTTCCTGTTCCGGGCATTGGAACTTTATATTCTGGTATACCTAAAAGGAATTTCGCTTGAATGCCGTTTTTAATAAAAGCCTGATTTACAATATCTGGAAAATCAGCCTTTTGATTTTGCCAACAATAAGCCAATTCCTTTGCAGAATAACCAGTTCGCCAGTGTTTGTTAGGTTCCGCCAAATAGTCTTTCCATTCAATTGCTTTTTTGATAGCCTTATAGAACATTATTCCACCTCACCTGTGCATTCTGTGTTCAAATTAGATCGATTCCATTTATTCATTTAATAATAAACACTAAATTACTAATAGTCAATCCAGGCTTTATCAGAAAATAATTAACACTATTGTTGGCAATACTTTCCAGTTCATTATAGGCCATTTGATTATTTGTCCGCAGAATCATGACGGTGTAGATCAACAGTGTGATGGGATCAGGAAAATCACATATGTAGGCTGGTCGATACGATGTGTTACATCGTTCTGATGGATAAGAGATCGAAGTACGCCTCCTCTGTGCTAAAATGAATATGAATTCTGGCAATTTATCGTCTTCGATGATATTGTTATGATGTTGATTGTGAACGCGAAGCGAAATTGACAGAAAGACGAAAGAAGGACGCATATGGCAAAATATGAAAAAGCATTCACCGGTAATTTTGATGACTTTCTGAACCACCTGCACAACGACATAACGCATGGCAGCGTTTCTGCATCTTTTGAAGATGGCAGTGATGTCAGCATGGGCCAGGTCAGACTGGCTGTTCGAGTCTATGAACGCTACAGCATGATTGGCGGTAATCGGGTCAGCATGAATGTTACTGTACTCGGAAACGATAACAATCTGTTTGTTAGTGCAATCACTTCCGGAGGAAGCCAAGCGATGTTCTTTAAAATCAATACGCTTGGAGAGAATGCGTTTCTGGATCGATGCGTTACCTCGATTGAGCAATATATTTCACGATCATAATAAATTGCTTGTTGTAAATAACAACAATAAGAATTCGCTTGAGCCGTAAAATGACAAAATATTTGTGATGATGGGGGGACAAAGACATGATGTTTTCGGAATTTGAGTTGGAGAGAATGGATAAAGATGGCGTATTAAGCATTGAAGATGAGATTAAGTACAATATTCTTAATTTCATACGTGTAATTCATCTCAATAAGCAGAACTTTATACAAGAGGCCTATGCCTCGGAATATTTTGGGAAATTACCGATGACATTCAGAAAAAACGCCGGACAGGTGGCTGGCTTAGTCACTGCAATGGTCGAGGGTGCTTTGCGTACATATGTCTTCACAGATCGCGGGTATGAGGAGCTGGATGACTTATTGTCATTGAAGTGATCGTTTTTTCTACTCATGTGTTTCATGTTCTGAGGTTTTTTCTTGCATCTTTATTCTCGTCACCGCCACTGCACCAGGGCTTGGTTAAAGGTTATCTAGACGCGTCGCCTCGGCTTGCCGATATAGACCATGCCGTGTCCTGGCAGCATCAGGATACAGGATAGATAATCCGCCTGCTTGGTGAGGTGATCGATGAACAGCTGGAATGTTATCTGAGTATGCTGACTGAAACTACAGGCAATAACAAAAATAACGGCATATCTTGTTGATATTACACGTGTTCATAGTTGAAGGAGACCCTGATGACAACAGACCCGCTTGCTGCTTACTACAATTGCTACGATGAAGATGGCCGTCTCACGTCAAATCATGGACAGGTCGAATTCTTGACCACCATGCGCTACATTGTCCGGCATCTTGAGCCCGGCATGAAAGTCATCGAAATTGGGGCAGGTACCGGCCGATACAGCCAGGCGATTGCGGATATGGGATATGCTGTTGAAGCAGTTGAATTGTGTCCGCACAACATTGAGATTTTCCGGGAAAAACTGAAGCCAGGGCAGAAGATCAACATCACACAGGGCAACGCGCTGGATCTATCGGCATTCGTTGACGACACATTTGATCTGACGTTACTGCTCGGACCCCTCTATCACCTGTATTGCGAAGAGGACAAGAAGCAGGCGGTATCGGAGGCACTGCGCGTAACAAAACCGGGAGGGATCGTGTTCGCGGCGTACTGCATCAGCGACGCAAGCATTGTCGTCGGCGGATTTCAGAGAAAGGTTTTTGATATCGCAGACTATATCAAGCGGGGCAAAATTGATCCGCTGACATTTGACACGGTTTCTGAGCCGGCAGATGTGTTTGAACTTGTCCGCAAAGAAGATATCGACCGTTTGATGTGCGCATTTGCCGTGGAACGGCTGCACTATGTAGCCACTGATCTGTTCACGAATTATATGCGCGGCACTGTCGATGAAATGGATGAAGCAACATTTGCACTGTATCTGCGTTTTCACTTTGCCGTTTGCGAACGGCCGGATATGGTGGGAATCACGCACCACAGCCTGGATGTATTCCGCAAGCAGCTCGATGATGGGGAGGCATAATATGACAACTGAGCTTTGGGACATATACGACATCAACCGCGTCAAAACAGGGCGTACGGTCGACCGCGGCAAGATGACGGAAGCAATCGCAAATGACATGATTGCCCGACGCGAGTATCACATCATCGTGCATGTATGGTACAAAAATCCGCTCGGCGAATTCCTCATTTCAAAACGCTCGCCGAATAAGGTATACGGCAAACTGTGGGAACCAACCGGTGGTTCGGCTCTGGCAGGCGAGGACAGCATGACGGCAGCGCTGCGGGAAGGCAAAGAGGAGCTAGGTGCGACGCCTGACCCCAGAGGCGGCAGGCTGTTCAAGACCCTCGATCGCGCCCCGCTGGCGCCGGATTTTCTGGATGTCTGGCTTTTCGACCTCGATATGCCGATTGAGCATGTCGTTCTGCAAGAGGGTGAAACCTGCGATGCGATGTGGGCGACAAAAGAAAAAATCCTTGAGATGATTGACAGCGGCACGTTCATCCCTTTTCATCTTGTGCCCTACGTAAATGAGCTGTTCTATTTTGCTGATAAGCCTTTCTGGGAAATCGGGTACAATGACAGGAGC
>JAWSUP010000044.1:0-16269 GCA_033549405.1 Bacillota bacterium
ACGAAGCATTAGGTCGGATCGTGCTCCAAGCCTGCGCGCATCAGGCTGAGGAGCGATACGTGACAGCAACTGCCATGAAGCAGGCGCTTATGCAAATAGTGAATGATGCTGTTGCTGAGCAGTGTAGGATTAACCAGACAGTTGCAATAACTGACGTAGAAGAGGATGGAAAGATAGATACATCGAACATCTCGGACATACCTGTGGCTGCGCATGATGACATTTCCAGAACAGTCAGTGTTTTTTCGCCAATCGATAATCAGGCTGAGCAGAATGCTTCCAGGCTCGGTCAGACTGAGAGCATCCTGGGTGAATCGCCTGTTATGGACAAACGAATAATGCGTGATACAGTGAGACCATTTCATCCTATACATATTGACCAGAAAGTAGATTTATCAAAATCGGCAACAGTAGCACCTTACTCAGATGAGAGAGACAAGCCGAAACAGCTATTGATCAAACGATTTTTCATTTTTTCGGCAGTTTTGACTTGCATGATTCTTGTTCTTGTTCTTGTGTTTGCGAAGATCATAAATGATCAGAAAGTCCCTGATTCCGTTGAAAGCACATCAACATCCGGAAGACAGTCATCCTCAGTTACTAACACGCAAACAACAACCCAAAATATACCAATACCAAATCAAGCAGCGCAAGGCATAGGTAATTATGCAGGAAATATAATAAATGATGGATATGCTCTAACATATAATGACACATTATACTACATAAATATGAATAATAATGGCTACATATATCGATATAATCCATCGGACAACACGAATATACCAGTTTTTTCTGCAAACGCAAGAGTTCTTAATATTGTTTCAGATTGGATCTTTTATAGGAATAATGACGATTGGACATTGAATCGTGTTACAACAGATGGGCGCTACAATGAAAGGATTGTTCAGGACCTGATAGACATGCTGATTGTAGTTGATCATAAGGTGTATTATACGACATTATCAAATATGCCTGGCATTTATGTCGTAAATAATGATGGAACTGAACGATCGTGTTTATGCAATGATCGTGCGTATTTCATGAATATTTATGACGGATGGATATACTATGCTAATGACAATGATGACCAGAAGTTATATCGTATGCGTCTTGATGGATCAGAAATATCACCTTTGAATCATGAAAAATCAAGATTTATCAACGTATATGAAGGATGGATATATTATCAAAGTCCATCAAACAACAGTAGCATATTTCGAATTCGTATTGACGGCACTGAACGGAAACTGGTCAGTGGTGATATGACCGATTTTCTAAATATATATGAAGACTATATATACTACCGTAACGATTCGGATAACGGGTGCTTATATAGAATTAATCTGAATGGAGGCGAAAAGAAAAAAATATATAACGGACCAGTCACATATATTAGTCTTGCAGGTGAATGGATTTATTTTAAAACGCATTATGATGGTAAGCAACTTTATCGAATCAAAATAGATGGTTCTGATTATCAGCTGTTTGAATAAGCTGGAGAAAAGGATTATCTGTGAGCCGCTTCCGCGCATATGGTCTAGGCACTGCTAGGTCACGCCTATCAGAAAACCTGTTTTGTTGGTGTCAAAGCCAATCTTATATTTCCGTTAGATTGTTCGATATTTTTCGACTTTATACATTACTATAGTGGATGACTGGAGTCAATTATCACGAACCATGTCAGGGTCATCGTCAGGTGACTGGGGTGGTTTGCTGACATGCAGGATGGGAAAACATCGGCCATATGTCGCGATTCGCAACTATTTCTATGAACTGATCCTGTTGTGTCGATCCTATGATGTCACCGAGAAGATGTCGCGAAACGCGACACTTTGTAGTAAAATATACCCTGTCTTAAGGGGTGCGAATGCTGGGAGGGAGGTTGCATATAGTGGATAATTTGATGTGTAGGCCGGAATAAGGAGACAGAGATCTACCGGATTTGCCTGAGTGGCTGGTCCCCATACAGTTTGCAACTATACGAGAATACTTGCCACCTGATCAAGCTGTGATCTGATGCTGGCAAAGTTCTGTGACAGATCAAGCGTCTTCACGCTGATCATATTGCCGCCGATCATGCTGTCGCTGTCTGGCGTTATATCTTCGTCAGTTTTAGCGTAAAGCAGCATGCCAGAAACACTGCCGTCCTTCGTCTTGTCCTCATTTTTGACATAGGTAAATATCTGGTAAAGATTATGAGAGTGGTAAATCTTCTTGCCGAAATGCTCTGACATCGTACGGTTATAGAACTTGGCATCAATGATGAGTTTTTTGTCGCCATATGTCAGAAAAACATCACTTCTCATCTGTGGCATATAAGGCGGCAGGACAGGCATATCCCAGTCTATCCTAGCCGAACGGGCATTGAAACAGGCGTGGTGGCGACGAAAATATTCAAGCAAGAAATGTTCATAAAGGGAACTCATAGTCTCGTCCTTGAGCCACTGCTGCATCTTATAACCACTGCCAGTTTTCATCAGCATACCGTCAAGCAGGAAATGGCAGATATTCACAAGAAAGATATACTCTGCGCCGCCTGTTCGTTGTGGGGGGATTTTTATATATCCAGTGTCAGTGACATTGTTCAAGCCAGACCAGAGAAATTTCAAATAGTGTTTGCGGTCAGTCGAAACGTCATTTTGCCGAAGGAGATGTGCAATTGCGTACTTGATAAGCCGATTGCCGGGCGTATCCTCAGTGAAATCGTCAATCGCGCATACCAGGTGGCGCCGGGTCATTGTCAGCCCACGAATGGTTGACTGTAAATCAATCTTACCGCGTAAATTGCCGAGTTCTTCACTTTTAATTGAGTAACAGTGAGGTAATCCGCGTTTAAGCTGTTTCCGCATTCCGTTCATGATGATCTCAGCGAAAAGCTCATGCAGGTTTTTAAACTCCTCTTTGCCCATTTGTGTACTGCCACCGACGTTTAGTGAGCGGAACGCATAGGCAAGCATATGGTAGACATTGCTGATTCTAATCATCACACCGCCTCCAGCAGCTTCACCGTCCATTCCTGAACCTTGTCAGCATCGTCTACCCAGTATTCAGACAGAAGCGGCTTTATTTCGTAGAGTATGATGTCCTGCAGCAGTTTGCCGTCAACTGGATCTTCAGTGCAAAAATAACTGTGTCCGATTTTGTAGCCAACACCCAGAAGCGGATCTGCGGCTATCTCATCATTGAGTTTGGACACAAGTTCTATCATCGTATTGAAGTTATCACTGTTTTTGCTTTCAACGTAGTCACGGAAATTCTCGTTCTCAAACGCAGGTTCAAGTGTGTAGAAAGCAAAACGACGGCGAAGGGCATAGTCAATGAGCGCGATACTGCGATCTGCTGTGTTCATCATGCCAATTATGTACACGTTATCAGGCACATAAAACAATTCATCAGTGCCCTGCAAACGGACGGCATAATCCTTGCCGCGCTTATCAGCCTCAACCAACATCAGCAGTTCGCCGAAAATCTTACTGATATTGCCGCGGTTAATTTCGTCAATGATAAAGTACCAGTCGTTTTCAGGATCGGCAACCGCCTGCTTACAGAACGAATAGAATGCGCCATCTTTCAACTCGAATCCGTTTCCGTTTGGACGGTAACCCATGACAAAATCCTCATACCCATAACTCTGATGAAACTGTACGAAGCCGATACGCTCTGATGACTTTTCTCCAATGAGCGAGTATGCGAGCCTCTTCGCAGCAAAGGTCTTCCCGACGCCTGGCGCACCCTGAATGATAAGGTTTTTCTTGCGGATTAATTGGTTTATCAGCGAATCGTAATTGTCAGCAGTAAGGAAGACCTCTTCAAGGAATTTATCGCGGCTGTAGATGATTCTTGGATCCACAGGTGGATCAACTGGTTGAGTGGGGGGTGGAGAGCCTGGAGTATCTCGTTCTTTTAGAAACTGTTCATACAAACGCAATACCTTGGTGAACGCGCCATTAACCTGACCCTCGCCAGTACTGATCATGTGCATCAGTGTTTCAAGATGAGGGGCAAAACTTGCGCTGGTGTCGTAAGTGTAGAGATTAATGTTCCCCTCGTAAGTCGAAGCAAGTTTTTTAGCTTCGTTTTCTATTTGTTTCAGATAAACCTTAACTGTCTTGTAGTCATAGGGCTTGCCATTATTACGTGTCTGTGATTCAAGCCATTTCTTAAAGTCTTTAACAATGGCCGGCTTTTTGACTATATTCTGCTCTTCGATCTTCTCCAGCTGTAAATGATAGGCATAAAACGCAATATCTGTAGCGAGCAAACGGTTGTTGGGGTCTTGATAACAGTCGCTTCCAAGCCGCTCGTGACTCATAGAAATTAATTCCGTATCAGCCATGGCAACCTCACGGATTGCGTCACACATCAGTATGTAGGTTGACATGCGATCGGAAGCTGATTCAATACCAAACATCGGGGCAACCACTTTCAGGATACTGTATTTGTAGATGTAGTAATTTTCTGGATGTCTGAATGTCAGATATACGCTGATGGCGTGCTGGTCCTGGAAAGTGCTTTTCCAACCGGCATCCTCTTGATTCATTTTTGAGACAAACAATTCTACACCGCTAATAAAGTCACTTATCCTGTTTTTCAAGAGCTGAGTTTCATCAAAGAGCGCCTTGTACAGATCTCTAACGGTCTCGGGATCACGCCTTGCAAAGAAGACCATATTGCCGAGGGGGCGTGCAACACCTACGTCAAGCAAGTTGACATGTTTAGAAAACGCCCGCTCCAGCATATTCGCGAAATCTGGAGCTTCGATGTCCCAGTGATCCTGGAAGTGTTTTATGGCAATCCATTTATAGCGTTCTTCGTTGTCGATACGAGCAAAATCAGCTTTGTAGAGAGCGATAATCTCCTTAATCTTGGCTGTGTTTACCATTTCATGCTTCTCCCATCTATCACAATACATGTTGTCAATGATTTGCCGATGAAACGGCTGCAGCAGCTCTGATACAAGCCGTTTGAATGATAACAGTATGAATTATTTCTCTGACGCAGCGGACTTAATTTCATCCTGAATATAGCACGTAACAGCCCGTTCAACCAGTTGACTGAGCGGAATATCATCTGACAGTGCTACAAGCATGGCGTGCTTGTGCAATTCTGGATTGATGCGCACATTAAAGCTACCCTTGTAAGCTTTCTGCGGCTCTTTCCCATGTCTCATGCAAAGATCAAGATAATCCTCAACAGCTTCAGTGAAAGCTTCTTGAAGCTGGGCAACGCTGCTGCCCTCGAAGCTGATCACATCTGCGATACCGGCAATTGTGCCAAAGAAACAATTGTCTTCACTGTTGTATTTAATTCGGGCGTAATACCCCTTGTATTCCATCAAGTTTTTCACATGAAATCACTCCAATCGTTTTCAGGAAACCCAAACACAAGTTAATTCGATAAGTCTCAATTTATTTCTTGCAGCTTCATTTTTACTCATATTGTAAACCTCGACTGCTATTGATGCAACCATTGATTAATGGCAACGATTAATACTGTTATATGAGCTAAACCTTTTGGCTGTTCCATGAATTCATCGGGTTAAATGTCGCGAAACGCAACTTAATTAATGGATGTGCTTTCATGTCGGATCTGTTAGTGGAAAATAATGATGAAAGGATTGAGCAAGCCTTGGATAAGGTTTTGCAAGACGAACCATGGTACATGAATAGGGTCAGGGCTCATTATGGCAGTCTTTCCTCCACCCTCTGACCGATCACGGCGGCGACTATCTCGGCCGTGAAGACCTGCACAACTTGAGGTGGTGGAACAGTCAGGATATAGTCTGCAGGAACCAGCTGTGCGATCAGGTTGTTCTCGATCCGGAACCGGCCCTGATAGAGGCCCAGAGGCGTATAGAGCGGGGGATCGGCCGATTCATCGGCAATGCTTAAGAAGAGGATCAATGTATCACCCGGAACCATCACAGACGCCCCATTCGGCTGGTAGTTGATGCGCGAATCGTCTGTTTCAATGATGCCGCCCGGCTCGATCACGGTCAAAACACTGCCCGCAGCTGCCTGGCCTTTATAGGATCGGCTGACGGTCACCTCGGAGCGGCTGGTCACGACATCCTGATCCATTGTCGTCCGGATGGATTTGACGGTAACCTGGACGACGACAGCTGCATCATAGGTCATCTCTTTGAGGGACTCATATTGCCTGGGTGTGTCAACCGCATACACATAAGCGGTGGCGGCCGGTTGCCTGGTTTGGCAGGCTGCCGCAATGATGCCGGTCAAGAGAGACAGACATGTTACAATGAGTACAGCCAGATTTTGTTTTCCAATTTTTTCCATAAGATCCAGTCCATTTCGCGATCATGACGCTGTTGGCCAGTGATTCAAGCGAAGATGACGATGCAGACAGGAGAGGATCCTGTCCTGATCAGATTATATGTAACAGGAACGGTTTTCTCAACCCATTCATGACAGGCTATTCATCTGCAGGTAAAATCAAATGAGAAGACTACGCACGGGGAGATGAACAACATGGATAAAATGAACTTCAAAGGGACGATTCGTTCCATCCAGCCGCGAATCAGGCTGATGCGCTCATTTGACGAATCATCGCACAGTTACCTGGGTTATGTGATAGCCTTGTCAGGTTGGCTCATGACTGAGACAGAAACGCATGCGCCCGATAATTCCGGTCTTGAACCAGCCGAATCAGCGATTCTCTTTTCCATCGCCATCGGCCCTGCCGCCCAGGCCAAACACCAATTCAGAGCCGGTGACCAGATCAGCGGCACCTGTGTTCCTGTTGTCGATGCGCAGTTGGAAACAGCTGATTACAACAAGGTATCCAGGCTGAAGAAGATTGCTGCTGCTCCGGATTCCGTTCAACAGCCGCCACCGTGGCTGACTTTACTGCCGGACCTGGAAACCTATCGGCAAAGAGGGCCGCGCCGGCTGTCGTCGATAACCTATAAGAACAAATGCAATACCTGTATCTGGGGTTGCCAGATGCCGGTAGAGATCATCATCGACCACTGGAATCCAGGGCCTCGTCATTACCGGTTTGAGACCTTCTGTTATGGACCACTCAGCTGCAGATTGTATAAAGCAGGACCAAACCGCAAGGTAGAAGGCCGCCATGGCATGGTTTACATCGAGGAAGACTGGGTCGATCAGGAACTGACCGGTCATCGGGAGACGGATGAATAGGGAAGCGCTTAACTATAAAAAAGATTCTATCCAATAGACTGTAACCGGTGGCGGACTTGCTCCGGCAAGTAAGCTGCGGTGAAAAGTCTGGTGTAAGAATAAGCGATGTGTCGCGATACGCAACCTTTATCAATGAAAGGTAGGTGAGATATTTGGAAATCCAGATCGAATTTAAGAGACACCTGGATGAATGCCAATCTTGGTTTGATGTGGCAGCGCTTTGTTATGACACTCTGACTGATGCGATTGATAATGAAAATGCATTTATCGGTACCTATGTTGAAACGAACAGCAGGTCTGGGAGATGTAACCCAAATCTCGAGAATTTGCACAACTTTAAGGATCAGGTTAGATCTATCATATCGCTTGGTGAGCAAAAGGGCAGAGATGTTGATCAGTCCGTCGCCATAATATTTAAGTTGATTGACGCCGTGGTTTTGGTTCCGTATCAGGATGAAGCGCAAAATGGAGCCACTATCCTGTTATTTCTGTTAATGGCAATCGATCAGTATTATTCTGTTGTAGATGTTTCGAAATGGTGGTCAGCACCACTTAATAAAAAATTTATAAGTAAGACTTGTGTATACTTCAGTGACCGATTCAGTATTATGCATGAAGCGATTGAAGCATTGGATTTCGGCAACGAATTATTGACCGATAATCTTCAGAGTCAGTTTAGCAGTTTTCGATTTATAAACACCAGGAAACTGCCGCGTGGGACCCAGGTCCCCCGGATTGTTACTGTTCTTACCAACCCATCTACGCCCGGCCGATTGGGCAATAAGCAACTGAAGATCGCTATTATTCCATTCGCCGGCTTTCAACTCACTAATTTCGACGTTGCTATTGGATCCTGCTTTAAGATCCGATATCCGGACGACTATGCGGATAAACACGAAGCTCGAATCCGATTGTTATTAAGCACTGCCATTGATCAAAAGGCGAACATTATTATTTTTCCTGAATACGTGATCAGTCCAGACCTTCAAAGCCTGATTGGATATCATCTGTCTCAGATATTTCAAACTGATCCAGCCAGATTATCTGCACTGAGGCTTGTTATTGCAGGAAGCGGATGGACCGCTGACAACAACAATGTTATGGTGCTATTTGATAATTCAGGTGCTGAACTGGGAAAGTACTATAAATTTTCCGCATTTCATAACACGATCAACGGAGACACGTACCGTGAATGGCTAAGTGAGCCAGGACTAAAATGTACACTGATCGATATACCAGGGATTGGGCGCATTCTGCCAGCCATCTGTCGCGACGTTGTCAACCATGAAATTACAGATAACCTGACATGTATGTTCAGGCCTTTTGCAATTTTTATCTCTGCATGGAGCAGATCAATCCAGAGAGCCTTTTCTGAGCGGTTGAGAAATCTGACCAGTTGCTATTACGCCAGTTCAGTTATTTGTAATTGCTGTGAAGCTCTACGTGATCAGAAATCAACTGGCAATATGTTCCGGGTAAACAATGGGTTCATCGGCACGCCAATAAAGCATAAGTCTTCTGTGATCTGTCATGAGTATCCGATCGATCGGGATCAGGTATTCTGCAGACAATGCAGGGAGTCGGGTTGTCTATATCTTGTAGAAATGGACTATTCAGTCGAAAACGTCAAAAATCAGTCGATAGTTGTCGATTGCCAGGTGATACGCGCAGGTTAAATGAATTCTTGAAATTTAACAACTGCTGGCGTATACTATAAATAAACAGTTTATAAACTGTTTAGGAGTGATAAAATGAACGTTAATATTCTAAACAACGTTTGCCAGGCTATATTAAAGAGACTTCAAAACCAGCAAAGCGTCCGCGAAGAGCAGGTGCACCTGTTGATGGAGGAGATTGGAAAACGGATCGAGCAGGCAGACTTTAAACATTTTCCGGATGCATATCATCAATTGCAGCATTATCTGCAGAGAAACTTGCAGTATGGCAGGACAGAAGCCTTAAGCAGCGATGATGCAGTTACCTTTGGCGCACTCTGGGCCATTTGCAGTCTTGCGGAAGCAACAGTTAAACGCCATGGAGAAGACCATTTATTGAGTGAAGCAGCCCAATTATATAAAAAGCATCTATCATTTTTCCGCATCATGCAAAAGAATCCCGGCATCAAACATGGTGATCTGGCAAAACAGTGTAATAAAAGCCCTTCAGAACTCTCTCAACTGGTCGCCAGACTGCAGTGGGAACGGTATTTTTCATTCAGCAAGGCAGGCCGGGAAAAATATTACTATCTGGAAAAACGGGGAGAGGATCTGCTAAACGAGATGGAGAAAAAGGCTTCGACTGACTATACGAATTTGTATTTCAATATGAAACACGAGAAATGGCACATCAATTTAAAAATGGAGGAGGAATCATTGTGCGAGACAGACTCCCGCAAATTGAAAGTAATGGCCTGATCGACCAGCTGCTGAAAAACAGGACTGGAGATGCACTCAATATCTGCGCCGAAGCTTATGATATCATAATGGCTTCGTCAGATAGTAGCGCAGTGTTCAGGCATTTCTGCAACAAAGACTATCCAGATCAGTCAGCTGATAAAGAACCTGTCGTACTGCGGTTTTCTGATGAGCAGAAGATGGAACTGGTCAAACGCAAGGGTGCCTTAGTTGACGGCTTTTTCGAAGCGATTCTTCAAGAGAACTTAGAAGAAGAGCTCTTTTACATGAAGCTTTGGCAAAAAATAACCACGGAAACACTTTTGCCTGACGCTGAGGACAAGATATTCGCTTTATTTTTCATCTGGATAGATAACAGGATTCCCTATTTTAAGCTGGGACAGCCGCTCATTTTACCAGATAATGAAATTGCTTCTTATGTTGATAAGCTCGAAACCAAACTCAACAAGGCACGATTTATTATTTGCGCAAAAAACAGAAGGCTGCATACCAAAGCATCTTATGTTCTCGAGATTATGAATGAAATTGAGAACCATCAAGAAAAAGCTGTGTTTCTGTCTATCGTATTTAATATTATTCACCAGATTGTCAAAGCAAAGGGGGAGCAGAAAGAATAATACTGCTGCCCCAAAACTTCTCTCGTCCGCGATAGCAGCAAACAGACCATAAATCGATTGTCTTTTCTTTTGTATTTAATTCAGGTGTAATACCCTCAGATCTCATTGTAAAAAGTCAGATGAATCAGATGATTATTGAATCCCATTTATGGATTATATATCTTCATCTCCATGCTTTAGCATCCATTCGACAGCCACATCATAAAACAGCCGCATCAGGTCAGATTGCGGATCCAGCGGCCGCGCCGGTAAAACCAGGATCCAAGCAGGAGTTTGAGCAGTTCTGCTGACTGCAGGACCAGGTAGAACACCACCATGGGCGGTCGGACGACCTGGCTGAGGGTGACGGCGACCGGTATGACAAATAGCCAGATAAACCCGGAGTCGATAATCAGTGTTGAGCGGGTTTCTCCGCCTGTGCGCAGCATGAAAAAGATGCTGACATTCAAGGTGATGACTGCGTAAAAGCAGGCGTTGATGCGCAGCATCTGGCTGGCGGTCGTGCTGATCTCATCTCGTACGTTGAACAGGCCGGGTATGTATTCCGACAAAGCAAAAACGACCGTTCCCCAGGCCAGGGCAAATAACACAGCGATGGCTATCAGGTGGCCGGCATTGGCCCTGGCTTCATCATACCAGCCTTTGCCAAGCCGGGTGCCGACAAAAACCGAAACGGCAGCGCCCAACCCTGAAAATATGACAAAGTTGATGTTGCTGGTCATTTCTACGATCGCCAGGCTGGCGATGAACCGTTCATCAACCTGTGCATAGGTCCAGAACAAGGCGGCCATGCCCAATGACCAGAACAATTCATTGCTGATTAGCGGTATAAAGCGACCAATCGCCATTTTGAGAATCGGCGGGCTCAGGCTGCGGATCTGGTGAAACTGGCTCCTGAAATAATAACGGCCGCGCACGATCAGCGTCAGGTACAAAATCATTTCAAAACAGCGTGCGGTCAGGGTGGCCAGTCCGGCGCCGCGCACGCCCATCTCAGGAAAACCGAAATGGCCGAAAATCAGCACATAGTTGAGTGATGTGTTGAGGATGATCGCTATTGCTCCAATCAGCATGGGCGGTCGGGAAAGACCGATCGAGCGCAATGATGTCATGCAGGCGAGACTGATGGCATATGGCAGATAGCTGAAGCGGATGAAAAACAAATAGCTGAGACCAGCCTCAATGGTGACCGGATTTGTGATAAATAAGCTCAGGATCCGTTCTGGCATGATGCTGATCAGGATCAAGAAGAAACCTGCCACTGTAAGGGACCCACAGATACTCAGCGCGAAGAATCCCTGGCTTTTCTCGTGGTCAGACGCACCGAAATACTGGGCAATAAAAATGCCTGCTCCGCTGGTGACACCAAAAAGCATAGCCTGCATGACCAGAAAATAACGGTTGGTCACAACAACGCCCGCCAATGATTCGGCATTGATCTGACCGACCATGACACTGTCGACAAAACCCATGGAAGACATGATCAGCTGATGGATCATGACCGGCAAGGCAACAGCCAGCACCTGCCTGTGGAAGGCTCTGTTGCCCAGCAAACGCCCGAGACGGGATGTTGACTCCGTCATGTATGAACCTCCCATGGCTGCCACGCCAGTCTGAACTGGCCGTAGCCTCATTATATTGTTTTTTCTGCCAGTAATATAGACCCGAAGCAGCTTTCGGACTGTTGCGTGTCATCCGGAAGGGGATATGCTATCATGTTTTTATTGAAGAAGAAAACTTACAACATCACTGTGAGCAATTCATATTAGCTCTATATGCAGGATGAAGGGAGAGGTGTCACAAAATGAGTGAAACAGTCATCAATATCGGTATTGTAGGCGCCGGTGAAAACACCATAAAAAAGCACATACCTGGATTTCAGGCGATAGATCAGGTCCGGCTGCTCGGTGTTTGCAACCGGACGCGCGCGTCATCTGAAAAGGTTGCCAGTCAATTCGGTATTGAAAAAATCTATGACAACTGGCTTGAACTCGTCACTGATCCCGACATTGACGCGGTGCTCATCGGCACATGGCCATACATGCACTGTCCGATTACACTTGAGGCAATTGCCCGGGATAAGCATGTTTTGTGCGAAGCCAGAATGGCCATGAATGTCGCAGAAGCAAGACAGATGTTCGAGGCATCCCGCCTGAAGCCGCATCTTGTCTGCCAGATTGTTCCATCCCCGCTTACGCTTAACGCAGACAAGACAATCTGCAGGTTGATCGCAGCAGGTTACCTGGGCGATCTGCTTGCTATCGAGATCGAAGATGGCAACACATTCGTCGATCCGGATGCTGCTTTTCACTGGCGTCAGGATCGCTCGCTCAGCGGTCATAATATCTTGACGCTTGGCATCTGGTACGAAGCGATCATGCGCTGGGTCGGCGAAGCCGATCAAGTCGTGGCAATGGGCCATACATTTGTCAAAATGAGGCAAGACAAAAGCAGCGGGCTCTGCAGGCCCATTCAGATTCCAGATCATCTGGACGTCCTCGCCCGGATGTCCTGCGGCGCCCAGGCTCATATCCGCATTTCGCAGGTGACAGGCCTGGCAGGACCTGCCAGAGCAGTGCTGTATGGATCTGAAGGAACGATATGCTTCCAGGATAATAAACTGCTTGCAGCTAAAAAAGGCGATGCAGAACTGCAGGAACTGAGTATATCCGCAGACGATCAAGCTGAATGGCGCGTTGAAGAATCATTTATCAATGCCATTCGCGGACTGGAGACAGTAACGCTTACAACCCTGGCAGACGGTGTTCGTTACATGCGCTTTACCGATGCGGTCATACAGAGCATGGCTCAGGGCAGGGCAGTCGCGCTGGACGAAGTCTAGCAGGCGTCCTGTACATTGGCCGGTTGCGTTTGCATGGTATGATCATTGCGAAACAATCAAGAGGTGCACGCATATAATGCAATCACTTAATAATTGCAGCATGATCATTATTCATGTATAATCAGATCATATGATAGAAGGTGATGAGACATGGCTGTGACAAATTCTAATATTCGCTATACGACTGTTCTGCCGGTTAAGGATGTTGAGGAACTCAAAAAACTGGCTGCACAGAAAGTTATTTCGTCAGTTAACAATGGAATACGAGAAGCCATTGAAATGTTTCTCGAAAAAGCTAAAAATGACCATTACGCGCAAGAGATGGCAGAAGCCAGCAGAGACAAGCGCTTCATGGAGAGAACCATTCATGCACAGTCGGACTTTGAACACGCAGACAGCGAGGTGAGTGGACAATGGTAAACAAATGGGAGATATATTTCTGTGATCTGAATCCTGCTCAGGGCAGTGAGCAGCGTGGCGTTCGTCCTGTGCTGGTTATCTCAAACAATGTAGTAAACCATTTGCTGCCCGTTACAACTGTCCTGCCATTATCCAGCATTAAGCCTGGAGACAAGATTTATCCGACTGAGATCAAACTGCCTGCCGAATTGTCCGGTTTACCGAAGGATTCAGTGGCTATGGTTCAGCAGATACGAACCATCTCTCATTCTCGCCTGTCAGACAGAGCAGGCGTGCTTATTGACAGCAGTATGCAAGACCAGGTGAAAGCAGCTCTGAGAAATTATTTTGAACTGTGATGAAGCGCATGATGTTATAACTGAATTGCTCAGCTGTTTCGACATGACCAGGCAAGATGACCAGATCATCGCACCTTTCCAGTTTTTTTCTTGAGGCCTGTTTCACGAGTGTGGAAGTATGTTAAAATAACGCACAGAACCCAATCACCTGAAGCGGCTTCCTTGATGTTTTGCAGATCAACGAAAGGTGACAACATGCTGGATCACAATCGTACGCCCGGAAGAATTCCCGATAGTCACACTGCATCAAACAGACCCCGATGGATATTGTACGCACTGATCTGCGCCATACTGGTCAGCACGCTGTATTTGTGCTTTGCCTGGCGCAGACATCAGGCCATTGTGTCATCCGAAGCGGTCATGCTGGCGAAGTCGCTCGCTTCGCTGCTGCATCCTGAGCATGTGGCCGTCCTGGCGGGCGATGATACAGACCTGGTAAAACCGGAATATGTGATGCTCAGGAAGAGTCTGGCACAGCTGGTCAACACGAACAACCCGATCCGCTTTGCCTACCTGCTGGGCATCCTGGGGGATGATATCGTCTTCCTCATAGATTCGGAACCGGCAGATTCGCCTGACTATTCGCCGCCCGGTCAAGTGTACACGGAAGCGGAAGATATCTGCCTGGATCCCTTTCTGAACGGGGAAACCGTTCTGACGCCGCCGGGTACGGATCGTTGGGGGCGCTGGATAAGCGCCCTGGTGCCGGTTATGGACTCATCCGGCGGACGCGTCATCGCCGTCTTCGGGATCGATTATGCCGCATCAGGCTGGCAGGCCCGCCTGTGGGGGCGGATGGCGCCGGATATCGCGATCACCGTGTGCCTGGTGCTGCTCCTCTCGGCCTTTCTGCACACCTGGCATCAGCGTTCCGACCTGCGCAGGCTGAGCCAGAAACTGGCATTTAATGAAGCGCTCTATCACAGCATCTATGAACAGGCGCCGATCGGCATCGCGATCATGGATGACAAGAGCTCATTTTTTCATCCCGACTATGCCCGGATCACGGTCAATCCGATGTTCGAACAGATTATCGGGCGGACCGCAGGTGAATTTGCCGGGATGGACTGGACCAATATAACGCACCCCGACGACCTGGCTGAAGACCTTGAGCAGTTCGCGCGCTTCCAGAAAGGAGAGATCGGCGGGTACACGCTGGAGAAGCGTTTCCTGCGGCCGGACGGTTCCGACGTCTGGACAAGCATGAAGATCGCTCCGTTTCTGGTCGGACCGGATGATCGCATCCTGCACATCTGCCTGCTTGAGGACATCACGGAGCGGAATAAACTGGAAGACCAGCTGAATTATCGAAATGAACACGACGAGCTGACGGATCTGCATAACCGCAGCTACCTGGAACGTCTGCTGCTGCGCGAAATGGGAAAAGGCGGCGCTGTTTCAGGTGCGATCGTCTGTATCAACCTCAGCACCATGCACGCACTGACCCAGCTCTACGGCTATGATTATAGCCGGCAACTGATGATGCGGGTGGCAGATGCGCTCAGGCAGCTCTGCGACGAGCGGCGCCAACTGTTTTGCGTCGGCGAATTCCACCTGGCTTTTCTCGTGCAGGATGCAGGCGCCGCTGCAGATCACCTGGCTTTCTGCGAGCGCGTCTCGGATACGCTCGAGCAGGTCCTGGCCATTGAGCGGATCGGCGGCGGCATCGGGGTCGTCGAACTGGACGGAATGGGCAGCGGCCAGATGGTCCAGCTGTTCAAGAACATCATGACTGCGTCTGAACGGGCGCTTGACTCGCACAAAAGGGAAATCGGCATCTGTTTTTTTGACAGCCAGATGGAACAACAGATCCTGCGCGAGGAGAAAATCAGCCGGGCGTTGTCGCGTATCGCCGCAGATGAAGATGGCGACCGCCTGTATCTGCAGTTCCAGCCGATCGTGGACCTGGCGACAGACAGGATCTGCAGTTTCGAAGCGCTGGCCAGGCTCTCCAGCAAAAGCCTGGGCATTGTGTCGCCCATGGAGTTCATCCCCATCGCGGAGAAGACCAAGCTCATCATCCCGCTGGGATTCATCATCGTCCGCCAGGCACTGCAGTTTCTGACAAGGCTGAAGGACGCGGGGCACACCGATATCAGCGTGTCGATCAACATATCCGCCGTTCAGCTGCTGCGGGAAGGGTTCACCGGCCAATTGCTGGAGATGATCAAGTCGTTTGCGATCAGGCCGGAAACGATCGAGCTGGAGTTTACCGAATCGATGTTCTCCGCCGACTTCCAGGACATCAACAGCATCATAAGCGAACTGAAGGAGCACGGCATCAAAAGCGCAATAGATGACTTCGGCACGGGTTATTCCTCTTTCGCCCGCGAGCGCGATCTGAATGTCGATTTCCTCAAGATCGACAAATCCTTCATTGACAGACTGCTGTCGCTCAGACCCGAAGAGGCGATCACCGGCGACATCATCTCCATGGCGCACAAGATGGGCCACTGTGCCGTCGCTGAGGGG
>JAWSUP010000045.1:0-10743 GCA_033549405.1 Bacillota bacterium
CCAGCGGCCGTTTCCGGATCTGGTTTCCCGGCAGCCGGGTCGCCGCTGCTGATCGCCATCATCCCGCTGGCCGGTGTCGTCACGGCACTGCCGCTGCTTTTATTTTCTGTTGGCACACGCGCCCTGGATCTGTCGCTGGTCGGTTTTCTGCAGTACCTGGCGCCGACCCTGATGCTGATCCTGGGCGTTTTTGCCTATGGCGAACCGTTCACAGCCGCACATGCGGTCTGCTTCGGATTAATCTGGAGCGGACTGATCCTCTACACGACGACCAAATTGAACCTCTGGCAGAAAATCAGTAAAAAGAAAACGGACGCTCTGCCTAACGAGTAGCTTGACTACTGAGTACAGCTTGATAGTACAAATTTTACCATTGGCTATCTCTGCGTATTTTCCTCCAGCCATATATCACGATATTTGTTCAACACTTCATCGCTCCAAACATGCGCCTCTACATATTTCAGATGATGATTGATATGCTTGTCCTTTGGGTAGATACCGCGCTTGAAATCGTACGCCACATAGGGTGGAAAGCCGTGCCGGCTGACAACATCCAGTATCTCATTGGTGAAGTATAACCTGTTCCAATATTCTTCCTCACCGGACAAGCTTGAATCAAAGATCGCAAATGAATCGCCATAGGTAAACGACACGGTCAAAGGATCAAATTCATCCAAAGGTATTTTTATGATCTCCGGTTCGTCATATGCTGATTCCCATTGTTTGTGTTCCCCCAGCATCATGTAAATCGGCGAGCTTCTGACCGGTTTTCCACCGTAAGCAACGAAGGTATCCCTCAGCTTTTTATCACGTTCATATCGTTTGCGCAAAAATCCTTCAATGTCGGGATTGCCAAAATGACCGGCAGCACGCCTTTCCAGCAGAATCTGGTGTGCTTCTGCCATCGGCAACGCTGTCAACGGCTTGAATGGCCCATACCTGCGTTCAAAATAATGATACAGGAAATGGCGCATCTCAATCTTGCTCATGCAGTATCTCCATTCATTTTTGTTCATCCCAGCATGGATGCCCGCCTGATCTGCGACGGTGTCTGCCCGGTTTCGCGATGGATTCGGCGGGTGAAATGCTGGTAGGATGTGAATCCGCAGCGTTCGGCAATATCCGCAAAAGCAAGACCGCTGTTTTGCAGCAGATCCATGGCGCGCTCCAGGCGATAACGCCAGAGCAGCTGCAGCGGTGTTGTACCGCTTTTCTGGCGGCAGAGACGGATTAGGTATTCGCGGGACAAGCCGGCAATTTCGGCCATGTCAGCGAGCGTGACAGGCCTGGCATAGTTCTGCCGGATATAGGTCAGCATGCGGTCCAGCGCCGGATGCCCCAGCACGCGGTCAGTCTGGTGGACTGCAGCCCGCAGAAAACAGGTAAGAGCTGCCAGCCCGAGGTGGTGCATGCTGGCGTGCTCATCCGGCACCCCGGCCAGATGCAGTTGCAGCATCGCGTCGACCATGGCATTCAGAGCAGGCGGTATCCTGGTTTTTGCCGGAAAGCCGGTTGATGTCATTGTGCCGACGATCTCAGGGTCCCTGGGAAAGAGGCTGATCCAGCGATGCCAGCTGGGGCTTTTGTGATCAAACTGGAAAAACTCTTTATGTCCCGGTTCCAGCAGGCAGACTTCCCCCGGTTCCAACAGGATTGCTTGATCCGCGACCTGGATCCTGACCGACCCGCTGTGCAGCAATACGAGCTGCCAGCAGTTCTGACGTCGGGGACCAAAGGTGCCGTGAGCAGGATAGGTGATGCTGCCGGCATTGGCTTTTTCGAGCTGCTCCGGCTGTATCGGGCTTTTCTGTTCCTGCATTGATGGGAAAATGGTCATATGCACTGCAACCTTCGCCTGTCGGCTTTTTCAGGACCTTCATTGACACATGCGTTCGGACATCGCCAAAATATGGTATAAATATGCCGCGAAGCGGCGTAAATGTCAATTGCAGTCACATTATCTCAATCCTGGTCATGTCGTTACAGTGTAAAACCTGATATAGTGATCGTGGTATCACTTTTTATTGCGGTAACGTTGATGTTGTAAATATTGACGCAACAGCGCCTTACCGCAGAATTGAACAGGTGTTTATCAACAATCTTCCTGTATTGATCAACTACATTCGGGCGGACAGACCAGACGGAGGCAATCGATGGATAAGATGACAGGGCGCGAACGCATCGGCAACATTCTCCAGCGTAAACCGGTTGACAGGATCGGTGTTTTCGAGCATTTCTGGGGGGACACGCACCGGGAGTGGCTGCGCAGGGGCTGGATCGGCCCGGACGACAATTTCGTAGACTTGTTCGACTTTGACCTTGACATGTGCTGGGGCTTCAACATGGTGGCTGATCTCGATTTTGAGCCGGTTATTGTCGAAGAGACAGACGAGACGATCCTCAAACGGGACGGTAACGGCGCTCTGCTGCGCACACACAAGCTGCACGCGTCGACACCGGAGCATGTTGATTTCATGGTCAAGGAGCGCACGGCCTGGGAGGAGCAGATCAAGCCACTGCTCATACCGGATCGCCGTCGCATCAAGTTCGAAGAGTATCGCCAGAAAAAACAGAAATGCCGCGACACGAACCGTTTCTTCTGCTGGAGCGGTGTGAATGTCTTTGAGCTGATGCACCCGGTCTGCGGCCATGAGCACATGCTGGTCGGCATGGCCCTGGATCCCGAGTGGGTTCAGGACATGGTGGAAACATATGCCAGCCTGACAGTCGCGCTGCAGGAAATGCTCTTTGCCGAAGAAGGCAAACCTGACGGCATCTTCTACTATGAAGACATGGGCTTCAAGGGGCGGCCCTTCATGTCACCGGCCATGTATGACGAGATCATCAAGCCAGGACACAAGAAAACCATCGACTACAACAAGTCGCTGGGGCTTCCGGTCATCATGCACTCATGCGGCATGGTCGAGCAGTTGCTGCCCGGCATGATCGATGCCGGCATCGACTGTCTGCAGGTCATCGAAGTAAAGGCCGGCATGGACCTGGTCAAACTGTATCGCCAATATGGTGATCATCTGTCATTTTTCGGCGGTATGGATGTCCGCGAGCTGTACAGCAATGACCTTTCCCGGGTGGATCGTGAGCTGGAATCCAAGATCCCCATCGTCAAGCAGAACTATGGTTATATCCTGCATTCAGACCATTCCATCCCGTATACAGTCGATTATGCAACCTATCTGCATTTCAAAGAATACGGCCTGGAGCTGGGGACCTATCGTTGATTCGCCGAGGTGGTGTTGCAGCATGAAAACGGTAAAAACAAATGCCATGCGCCTGCTCGAGCGGGCCGGCATCGCATACGAAGTCAGAACATACGACTATGACCCGGAGGACTTATCCGGTGTCAAGGCAGCCGCATCTCTTAGTCTGCCTGTCGGGCAGGTGTACAAAACGCTCGTTGCCCGTGGCGACCGGACTAGCCACCTGGTCTGCTGCCTGGCGGTGCATCAATCGGTTGATCTCAAAAAACTCGCCCAGATCAGTGGCAATAAGCGCGTTGAACTGATCCATGTCAACGAACTTCTGCCTTTGACCGGTTATATGCGTGGCGGTTGCTCACCGCTTGGTATGAAGAAAAAATGGCCAACCTTTATCGATGAGGCAGTTCTGAACCAGGACCAGGTCGCGGTCAGCGCCGGACAGCGGGGCCTGCAGATGCTCATTAAGCCGCAGGATCTGATCCGGGCAGTTCAGGCAACCGCCGGACCAATCTGCCAGGAGTGTGAAATTACCTGCAATCAATAAATTATCATATTAAGAATTTTTTTAATGATATTGGGCTGGTTCCTGAAGCAACTATTAGAAATTTTCTAACAGTTCAATCTGACTTTGATAGATTAATCGATGGCAAAAAGATTGTAAGAGATTGAGGAAATCAGGCAAACAGGAATGACATGGCCACTATGCCGGCGAAGGCGCTGACCAGGTTGGCCACGATTGCATAGGTGATGCGGCGCCCCTTGCCGTGCTGCTTCAGCCAGAATGCATACCCGACTGCTTCAAGGATGATGATGATGAATTCCAGCGGGACCAGCAACAGGTAAGCGGTAAACATGCCGCTCATGATGGCGACCGTTCCCAAAGATGCGGTGAGCATAATCTGGGTTGCCAGGTTGACCAGCAGAAATGGCCGCAGGTTCAGGCGCAGGGAAAAGCCGAACAGCAGGAGGATCAGGCCTTCCAGAAGCAATGTCGGCAGCAGTGTCGATATGAACTGCAGCAGGTAGGACAGGGCGAGCGGCCGCTGGTTAATGGAGCCGGTGGCATAATCGTAGGTCAGGGTCATGTGAAAAGACTGCCGCATCAGTTCGCGGGAGATCTTCAACTCATTGTCAGGTGTCACGATGATGATCTTGAATTGATCCGGCGTGCCAAAATAGCTGAACGTGTGAACCTGGTCACTCCCCCGCTCTTCACCGGTCAGTTTGCCAAAAAGCGGCATGCCGGTTCCGCCGGCCAGGGCTGCGTGCCAGCCATCTGCTTCATATTCCTCCAGCAGCTTCAGCTTGTCCTGATCGTACTGCTGCGGGTCATGGATGTTTTTGCTGGTTTTGTTTCCCTGAACCAGCAAATCCAGGTAATAGGTATCCTCAGGTGCATTTTTGATAATGATGGTGATCTGCGGCTTGGGGCCCATGTCCGCCGCAGCCGGTTCGACCAGTGCGGCAAGCATCGCCAGGACGAGGCAAAACATGACCAGGGCGATGGCAGCCGGCCTGGTCAGGCACTTGACGATATGCTTGACAGAGCTTGTTTTCATTTCATTTCCTCCCGATCCACCTGTTTATATCGCCACAATAAGTCAAAGCTGGGCCTGCAGGGACTGGTTGCAGGCATTAACCAACATGTCACTTTTATCATTTTAACATATGCGCGTGCCGTGCGTATTGAGTCGGCGTCTGTCCGGTCTGCATTTTGAACAGCCTGCAAAAGTGCGACACATTGCCGCAGCCGCAGGCCTGGGCGGTTTCTTTGACCGACAGCCCTGTGAGCAGGCAGCGGCAGGCCATGGCCATGCGGCTGTACTGGATGTACTGGTGGATGTTTTTGCCGGTATAGGCCTTGAATCTTTCGTTCAGCCGGTTCTTGCTGCGGTGGAACTGCCCGGACAGGTCATCCAGCGACAACGGATCAGCCAGATGTCGATGGATATAGGTCAGGACCTGCTCAATCTCACCCCCTGGTCTGATCGCCTGTACCAGGGGTTGTTTCTGCTGGAACCAGGCGTTCAGATCGAGCAGCAGCTCTGCCAACAGCAGCCTTTTACGGATATCCTCGCCAAAACGGCCCGACCCCTCCTGCAGCATCCGGGCTTTTTGCACGACCACGAGCAGTCGGTCCATCTGAGCCGGTGTCAGCTGGAGAATCCGCTTTGAGATGTCTGTTTCCTGAAAGCAGGCTAACAAGTTGGTTTGTTCGCTGCACAGGCTCCAGACCAGGTGGGGCTGAAACACCATCACCAGGCGTTCATAGGGCATATCCCGGGACGGCAGAGCCTGGTGCAGGTCCTGGTCGGTGAACAGGATCAGGCCGCCATACTGCAGGGAGAACAGCTGCCCATTGATTAGGAACGCCATCTGATCGACCAGGCTGACGAAAATCTCATAGCTTGGATGGTAATGCAGCGGGCCGATCGGCCGGCACTCATCGCGCAGCCGGTCTGCCTGGAAATCAGCCTTGATCCGATCATCATAGATCATTGGCATTTTGCTTGTTCTCCTAGCCTTGTGTCAGGCAGCGCTTATCCTGACAGTATAGATCGTTAACGACAGCATACCGTAAAATGGTGATTTTTGCACATCTGACGGGTCAATTGGGCAACCTGTTTTCTGCTGTCACCAGTATAATTAGAACAGAACATTATTTGTGTCATTCATGCACAGACCTGAAAAGGAGTTTACCATGCTTGATCGCTATCTGGATGACCTGGAAAAGAGACTTGATCCCGAACAGGAACTGGCCCTGGAGCAAGACTGGTTCCGCTTTGCCGATGGCCATCAGACCGACGGGCCGTTCAGTCCGCCAGGCCGGCAGCCGGCGCCGCCGACTTGCGACTGGCCAGATATCAACATCAATGATGCCATCAAAGACGATGACCTGATGTTGCTCAGCCAATTCAAGCTCTGCTCAGATCATCTGGCATCCGGATCCAATCTGCTTATGGCTGTCCGTACTAATTACGGTGTCGGTATCATCCCCAGCTTTTTCGGTGTTGAACCTTTTATCATGCCGTACCACATGAATTGCCTGCCTAATGTCAGGCCTCTGACAGGCGGCAGTGAGACGATCAAAGAGCTGATCTCCAAACCATTGCCTTCGCTGGATCAAGGTTACGGACCGCAGATCATGCGCCTGGCCGACCGCATTCAGGAGATCAGGCGCCGTTACCCCAAGATCGGCCGCTTCATCCGCATCGACCATCCGGATGGCCAGGGTCCTTTCGATATCGTTGAACTGCTCTGGGGCAGCGATGCCTTCTATGCCCTGTATGACGATGGTGAGCTGGTTCACGCACTGCTCGATCACATCTGCCGTTTCTACATCGCCTTTTTCGATCACTGGTTTCAGGAGATGCCGCCTGCAGACACGTACCATGCCTATTTCGGCCGGCTGCACCGCGGTCTGATCACCATCCGCGACGATTCAGCCATGAACTTGTCCCCAGCTTTATGCCGTGAATTCGTGCATCCGTACGATGCCCGCCTCCTGGAACACTTCGGCGGCGGCGCCATCCATTTCTGCGGTCGCGGCGATCATTATATTGCCGATATGGTGCTGGCAAAAGGCCTTTCCGCAATTGACCTGTCCCAGCCCCATCTCAATGACATGCGCCAGATCATCAGCCAGACCATCGACCGTGGCGTCAACCTGCACACCGCAGGCAGCGACAACCTGCTGAAGATCGATTTGTCCGCCCACGCCCGCCATCGCCTGTCGCTGCGTTGAACTTCTAATTAGCCCTGTGACCGCATAAGACTGCGATACTGCCGGGGTGAATGGCCGATGACCCGTTTGAATGTGTTTGAGAAGTAATACGGATTGGCATAGCCCAGGCTGCTGCTGATGCTGCTGACCGTTACGCTGCTGTGCTCCAGGAGTGCACAGGCTTTCTGCATTTTCAGACGAATGTAGTAGTCAACCGGTGAATAGCCGGTCTTTTCCCTAAACAGCCGGACAAAGTAATAACGGGAACGCTGCGCATAGCCGGATAGCTGCTCCAGCGTCAGGTTTGTGTCGATGTTATCCAGCATGTAATGGATGACGGCTTCTATTGACAGGTCATCGTCCTGGCGAAACCCGCTGTTCAGGCGCTGGCTGTTGACATAACTGAGGATCTGGCCCAGGCTGGCGCTGGCCAGCAACAGATTTGCCGATGAATAGCCCGTTTTCAACAAAGTGAAGATATCCTGCAACCAGGCGATGATGCGGGTGTTTACGCCGATATGCAGAACAGGCGCATCCGCATTCAGACTCAAGAGTTCCATATAAGCATTGGCGTTTTTTCCCCGGAAGTGCACATAATACTTTGTCCATGGGTCATCCTGGTCTGCGCCATAGGCATGCTCAATTTCAGGCGGACAGATGAACAGATCGCCGCTCCGGATGGTCCAGGTACGTTCGTTCAGTCTGAGCCAGCCGACGCCGTCAACGCAATATATCATAACATGGTCCGATAATGTCCGATTGTTGACCTGATGGCCATACGCCTTGATGTAGCAGCCAGTCCAGGTCAACAGCAAATCGGACAGGACAGCGCGTCCGGATTCCTTTTCTACAATGGTCTGAGGTGTATAGAATGTTGTTTTCTTGTAACCGTGGTTTTCTTGCTTTTCACCGCCGGTGGCACTCGGTTCGCCAGTCTGCATGTCTATTTCTGCCTTTCATCACCAGATAGCAATATATTATATGCACACCCGCAATAAGGCAAATGTTCATCGTGCCTTTTCCGGTCTATAATGTTAATGACAGCGTCATGACCGCGGCTGGTCTTCGCCCAGTCCGGCTTGCGCCTCTATCAAAACTTTACCAGCAGGATTAAACAGGCTTCACCCATCAGCCGAAGGAGCAGATTATGAACCGTTACCAGGCATTCCACACGAAAAACGACTGGGAAAACATGGATATCACAGCTATCAGCCGCGAGCTGTCCCATGCCCGCTGGGGCGCTTATAAGAATGCGCAGCAGGCCTTGTCCTGTGATCCTGCGTCATCCAGCTGGTCCATGAGCCTCGACGGCACCTGGCGATTTGCCCTGTACGCCAGGCCTGAACAAGTCGAGTCCTTCTGGGAACCGGATTATGACACTTCCGGCTGGCAGGCTATCCGCGTGCCGGGCAACTGGGAAACCCAGGGATTTGGTGAGCCAATATACACCAATGTTGTCTACCCCTGGGATTACCACAGCCGGGAACGGCACATCATCAGGCCGGATGGCGGTGATAAGGGGCGCGGCCTGCCCAATCCGCCCTATATACCCGGTGACAATCCGACCGGATGCTATATCCGGTCGTTATCTGTCGACCCGGACTGGTCCGGTCGGGATATCTTCATCGAATTCGGCGGCGTCGAGACCGCCTTCTACCTCTGGATCAATGGACAGGCAGTCGGCTATGCCCAGGACAGCAAGCTGCCGTCAATCTTCAATGTCACACCTTTTATCCGTTCTGGTGATAATACAGTGGCGGTCCAGGTCATGCGCTTTGCCGAAAGCAGCTACCTGGAAGACCAGGACTACTGGCATCTATCCGGGATTTTCCGTCCGGTCCGGCTGGTTGCCAAACCCAGAGCCAGGCTGGCGGACTGGAAGATCAATGCGACGCCAAACCTGACCGACTTGTCCGGACAGGTTCAGGCCGATGTCATGGTCAACCGCTTCGACGGTTTCACCCGCTACCAGGTCAGGCTGGCTGTCATGGACTGCGACGATAACCTGCTGGGACAGGCAGTCGCGCCGGTCAGCGCCAAAGCGGAGTACCGGTCTCACGAACAGCCGACCGCCAATACGGCCCGTCTGCAGATTAATCTGCGGGACATTCAACTGTGGACACCGGAGACACCCGTCCTGTATAAAGTCCTCCTGACCTTGTTGGACCCGTCCGGTAAGCCTGTAGATTATGAAAGCTGCCGCACCGGGTTCAGGAAAGTCGAGATCAAAAATGACATTGTCCTGCTCAACGGCAGGCGCCTCCTGATTCGCGGCGTAAACCGGCACGAGCACGAAGCGCGCGGCGGCCGCACCGTGTCGCGGCAGCACATGGCCGAAGAGATCAAGCTGATGAAAAGGTTGGGCATCAACTCGGTCAGAACCTGCCATTATCCGGATGATCCGCTCTGGTACGACCTATGCGATGAGTGGGGCATCCTCGTGGTCTGCGAGTGCAACCTGGAGACGCACGGCGTCATGGGCCAGTTGACCCACGATCCCGCCTGGGGAACCAATTTTCTGGAGCGGGCCATCCGCATGGTTCTGACACACAAAAACCATCCATCGATCTATTCCTGGTCCCTGGGCAACGAAAGCGGCACAGGCACCAACCACGCAGCCATGACCGGCTGGATCAGGGAATACGATCCGACCCGGCTCTGCCAGTATGAAGCGGGCCGGCCCGGCCGGTCTGTTTCGGATATCCGCGGCCACATGTACGCATCCCAACAGACCATCCTCGACATGCTGACCGATCCGTCCGATACACGGCCGGTCATTCTGGTGGAATACCTCTACCAGATCCGCAACGCAGGCGGCGGCCTATATAAATTTGCCGACCTGCTGGAGAAATATCCGCGCTTTCAGGGCGGCTATATCTGGGACTGGCAGGACAAGTGCCTGATCGCCCAGAAAACGGATGGACAGGATTACTACGCTTATGGCGGCGACTTCGGTGAAAGCATTACAGACTGGGTCAACCCGACCTTCATGACCTGTAACGGCATCGTGCTGCCTGACCTGACACCCAAACCGGTCGCCCATGAAGTCAGGCAGGTCTACTGTCCAGTCAGCTTCACCCCTTTCCTGGACTTGTCTCACCGGCATCCCTTGCCTGAACCTGGCCGGTTTATTGTCAAAAACCGGTGCCTGACGCTCGATACCAGCTGCTATCAAGTGAAGTATGCGCTCAGGGAAAACGGTCATGTCGTACAGACCGGCCCATTTGATCTGCCTTTGCTTCAAGCCGGAGAACAGACCAAGGTTCACTTTTCACCAGATTGGGAGAAAAAACCAGGCGCACTCTATCACGTCGATTTCATAATCCAATATGTTCAGGATATGCCCTTCGCGCCGGCCGGATTTGAGCTGGGCTGCTGGCAGTTCCAACTGGCTGGCGGATCAGTCAATTCGGAGCAGGTCGACACGCATGCGATCGACAGCCAGGCTGCCGCAGCCGGACCGGCCCTGACGCTGGATGAGCAGTCCGACCAGTTGCTGGTCAGGGGACCCGATTTCTCCGTCGCCTTCGACCGCAGTACCGGGCAGATCAGTTCGATCACCCGGGCTGGGGCGCAGTATCCTCTGGCCGGTCCGGTTCCCTGCTTCGAGCGTTCCTGGAGCGGGCTCGACGCTGATCCTGGCTGGGGCTGCCGCGATCTCTGGCAGGTTCTGGACAGCCGGCAGATGAAGCTCGCATTAACCGGCTGGCGGGCCGAATTACTAGGCATATCCCGCGCTGTCATCGAAACCAGGCAGCAGGTCACCTTCAGTGATTTGTCTGGAAGCATTATCGTCGAGAC
>JAWSUP010000045.1:10753-16258 GCA_033549405.1 Bacillota bacterium
GTTTATCATCGGCAGTGACGGCGCAATCGAGGTCGACAACGCCTTTCGGATTGACGAGGATCTGCGCCACCTGCCGCGGATCGGTGTTACATGGGTTATCCCTGCAAGATTTGAACAACTGGACTATTGGGGCCGTGGCCCGGGCGAGAACTATCGCGACCGCAAACAGTCTGCCAGGCTGGGTGTCTTTTCCGGCCTTGTCGAGCAGGAACATTTCCCCTTCATACCGCCTTCTGAAAATGGCGGGCACGAAGAGACACGCTGGCTGGAATTGCAAAATGACCTGGGACAGGTCATCCGGTTTACGCCGGACAAGCCCTGCCACTTTGACGTTCACCACAACACGGTAACCGATTATAAAGATGCTCGGCACGAACACGAGCTGCAGCGCCGGCCGGAAAGCTATCTGCACCTCGATGCGGCGCACAGCGGCATCGGCAGTGACATGGGCTGGAGCACCGTCCTGGATGAACAAGATCAGGTTCCGGCTGAGTTCAGCCGGCTGGTCTGCACCATCCAGATTCTTTGAAGCGGCAGACCGCATGCGCCACCGAAACCTTCCTGCCTGTGTTAGAATATATAGATCAGCATAAGGAGGTTGGGCTGTATGGCGGAGATGGCACAGCAAGCTAAAACAAGCATCATCTGGGTCTTCGGTGACCAACATCGGGCCCAGGCTCTAAGCTGTAGCGGTGATGTCAATGTCAACACGCCCCATATAGACCTGCTGGCAGGCCAGGGACTTCACTTTACTCAGGCAACCTGTGGTTTTCCGCTCTGCTGCCCTTTCCGCGGATCGTTGCTCACAGGACTATACCCCCACCAATGTGTCCCGGGGCATGAATATCCTCTGGATCCGAATCAGCCAACCATCGCCCATGTTTTTAAGGACGCCGGCTATAAGACCGCTTACTTTGGCAAATGGCATCTTGACGGTTTTCATGAATCAGAAGGTCGCGCGGCATTGCATACTGTTCCGCCTGCCAGGCGAGGTGGTTTTGACACCTGGCTGGGGTATGAAAACAACAACAGCCAGTGGGACTGTCGCGTTCACGGCAACACAGGCAGCGGCGAAACACGGTTTCGACTGCCCGGTTATGAGACAGATGAATTGACCAGCCTTCTGATCCAATATCTCATGGAGCGGGAGGATGATGGTGATCCTTTCTTTACCGTTCTGTCTGTCCAGCCGCCTCACGACCCTTATGTCGCACCAGCTGACTGGATGGGACGGCATCATCCGGCCGAAATCCGGCTGCGCCCCAATGTTCCTGCGGTCAAAGCGGTGGATGCGATAGCCCGGCGTGATCTGGCCGGCTATTATGCCCAAATTGAAAATCTTGACTGGAATCTCGGCAGACTCCAACAGGTACTGGAAACGACCGGACTGATCAATCGAACCCGTATCATCTTTTTCAGTGATCACGGTGATATGCACGGGTCACACGGTCAGTTCCGTAAAACAACGCCCTATGAGGAAGCGATCCGGATCCCCTTTATCATCAGCCAGAAAGTGCGATATTATGAGGCGCGCAAATCCGGTGCTGTTTCAGCTCTGCTGAACCATATTGATATTGCGCCGACCACACTTGGCTTGTGCGGCATCACGCAACCAGGCTGGATGACCGGAACCAATTATGCCCACTATGCCTGGCAGAACCAGACGGAGCCGAATGAGCCGGATTCAGCCTATATCCAGTCAGTTATTCCGACCGGTCATGCAAATAGTGTTGATAAGCCCTGGCGTGGCATCATCACAAAAGACGGCTGGAAATATGTCTGTTTTACCGGTATTGCCTGGCTGATGTTCAACCTGGTTGAAGATCCCTTTGAACAGGTCAATCTTGCCCACAATCCACAATACCATGCCGAGAGAAAAAGGCTCAACGACAGGCTGCAAAGCTGGATCGATGAAACTAAGGATGCGTTCATTTTGCCAGAAAACCCATAATTCTTTGATATGGAGGTTCCCCATGCTGCTATCACCCAGACAGATCCACCTTGATTTTCATACGTCAGAACTGATCCCTCAGGTTGGTGCCCGCTTTGATGCTGCTGAATTCGCCAGTATGGCCCGCGAGGCTGCTGTCAGCTCGATGACTGTCTTTGCCCGCTGTCACCATGGCTGGCTCTACTATCCATCTAAGCGTTTCCCCGACCTTGTCCATCCGCAGCTGGCGGCCAAAAATCTCCTGCCCGAGCAGGTGCGTGCCCTGCATGACGTCGGGATCAGGGCGCCTGTCTATATTACGGTCCAGTGGGACTACCACTCGGCCAACACCCATCCAGAGTGGCTGATCCGCAAAAAGGACGGGGCCCATGAAGGTGGCCCTTTCACCCAGCCGGGCTTTTACCAGTCCCTTTGTGTCAACACGGGTTACCGGAAATTCCTCAAGGACATGACGGCTGAAGTTTGCCAGTTGCTTGGCGATGAACTGGATGGCATCTTCTTTGACATCGTCGGCATCAGGCCCTGCTGGTGTTCAGCTTGTCTGGCAGATATGCGCCGTACCGGACTGGATGCTGATGACGACGGGGTTGTCCGGCAGTATGCCAAACAGACAATGGATGCATTCAAAGAGGAGATGACCCAGTGGGTGCGCCGGTTCAGCCCGGACTGCACGATCTTTTACAATGCAGGCCATGTCGGTCCCTGCACACGGGACAGCGCAGCGACATATACACACTTCGAACTGGAAAGCCTGCCTTCCGGCGGCTGGGGCTATCTGCACTTCCCCGTATCAGCCCGTTATGCCCGCAAACTGGGTGCCGACTGCCTGGGCATGACCGGTAAATTTCACACGTCCTGGGGTGATTTTCATTCCCTGAAATCTTTGGCGGCACTGGAATTTGAATGCTTCCGCATGCTCAGCTTTGGCTTCGCCAGTTCGATCGGTGATCAGCTCGAACCGGACGGCAGCCTGAATCCGGCGACCTATCGTCTGATCGGCCAGGTCTACCGGCAGTTCGCCGATAGGGAGCCCTGGGCACGGCCTTCCAGACCGCTGGTTGAAGCGGCTGTCCTGACACCAGAAAACCAGTGGTTCGAACATGCCATCCCCGACAGTGTTCTGGGCGCCGCCCAGATGCTCGATGAGCTTGCGCTCCAGTATGACATCATCGACGAGACGATGGATTTTTCGATGTACCCCCTGCTCATTCTCCCGGATGATGCGCATTTGCCTGATGCTGTCCAGACTCGCCTCAATGACTATGTTGCCAGCGGCGGCAGTGTCCTTGCCTGTAAAGACGGCGGCATGAACAAGCAAGGTGTCTATCCGGACTGTTATGCAGCCGGCAGTCCGGGGCTCCAGGCAGACTACCCCGATTTCATCCTGGCAGAAGGACCGCTGGGCGCCGGACTTGAACTGGATCAGCCCTATGTGATCTATCTTCAGGGCAATCGCCTGGAAACCAGCGGTGCTGAAGTGCTGCTGTCGGCCCAGGCGCCTTATTTCCCGCGCAGTGGCAACCGGTTCTGTTCCCACCGTTATACACCTTCTGCCAAAGGCGATCGCTATCCGGTCGCCGTCCAGAATGGTAAGGTTATCCTGTTCGGCCATCCCCTCTTCGGTCAATACCGCCAGAATGCGCCGTCCTGGTGCAAACAGCTGATCGGCAACGCCATCGACCGGCTGCTGCCGCAGCGTATGGTCCGGCACAATGGGCCGTCGACCGTAACGGTCCAGTTGCTCGACCAGCCTGAGCACAGCCGCTTCACCCTGCATGTCCTGAGCTATATCCCCGTGCGCAAATCAACTACGATTGACATCATCGAAGAGCGGACAGCTGTCCGTGATCTTCTGGTGACCCTGAACCTGCCCTTGCCGGCCATCCGGGCGCGCCTGGTCCCTGACGATATCGTACTGGACTGGGATGGCCGGTCGCTGCAGATACCATTGGTCGACGGGTATGCCATCGTCGAATTGGACTATGCTTCGGCAGGCCAGCCAGTGGACCGGTAAGCAAAAATGTACCTGATGGTCGACAACAAGGATTCATTTGTCTGGAACCTGGTTCGTTACCTGCGCTTATTATCTGCGAAAGTCGATGTGCGGCGCTGCGACCATCTCGACTTCGAAGAGATTGAGCAGGCTGGTTACCAGGGGATTGTCCTGTCGCCAGGACCGGGGACGCCGGAGAAAGCCGGCCGGCTGCTTGACCTGATCGGCCACTTTGGCGGGAAGATCCCGCTTCTGGGTGTCTGTCTTGGTCATCAGGCGATCGCCCAGGCTTACGGGGGCAGAATTATCTGCGGGCCACGACCGATGCATGGCAAAGTGACGCCCATCCGGCATGACGGGCTCGGTGTTTTTGCCGGTCTGCCCAGCCCCATGAATGTCACCCGCTATCACTCCCTTGTAGTCGATCCTCAGACATTGCCTGCTTGTTTGAGCGTCAGCAGTACGGCCGAGGATGGCTGTATCATGGGGATCCGCCATCGGTCAGGTCTTCTTGAAGGGGTGCAGTTTCACCCTGAAGCAGTCCTGACTGAACATGGCCTGGATCTGCTTAGCCAGTTTGTCGAGCGGACAACGCCCACCGCGGGATTTGCCGGCGCCACTGCCGCCATATCTGCTGTCCCATGAGAATGCATGTCGAAAAGTTCCAGACTGAACTGACTGCCTCTGATATATTCCAGAGGCTCGCGGGGGAACCTGATCTGGCCTTTCTGGACAGCAACAGCGGCTACGGTCCACTGGGCCGCTGGTCGATTCTGGCATGTCGCCCCTGGCAACGCCTGCGCGGCTGGACAGACCACTGCCTGCTGGATGGCCATTCCATCGCCGGCGATCCTTTCAGCCTGCTGCAAAAGCTCCTTTCTGAACAGCAGGTCGCACCCAGGTCAGACCTGCCCCTGGCAGGCGGCTGTATCGGCCTGATCAGCTACGATGCCGGATTTGCCCTCAATGATCTGCCGCTGCCGCTGCGCGTTGACTACAGCCGGCCCTTTGTCCGCTTTGATTTCTACGACAATTTCATCATCATCGATCACCAGCTTGACCAGACCTGGCTGATGGCCTGCGGTCAGCTTGAACCAGCACATCAGTCGATTGAACGGCTCATAACAGTGCTCTCTGAACCGTTGCATGCACAGGAGAACAAGAAGCACTTGGCCGATTCCAACTCCGGCCGGGGCAGCCTGCTCCATATACCGCCGCGACTGCCATACCTGGCCAAAGTCGAACAGCTGCGCGATTGGATCCGTCTGGGCGAAGTCTATATCGCCAACCTGACCAGCCGGTTTAAAGCTGTATCTCCCCGTGACTCAATCGAACTGTACCGCCATTTCCGGTCGATCAATCCGGCGCCATTTGCCGCTCTGATCCGCCAGGATGATCTGGATATCCTGTCGGCGTCACCGGAGCGGTTTCTCTCCGTACGCCCGACGCCAGTAGGCAGCTGGCGTGTTGAGACACGGCCGATCAAGGGCACCCGGCCACGCAATGCGGATCCCGATCAGGACAAAGCCAACCGCATTGAACTGGAAAATAGCGGTAAGGA
>JAWSUP010000046.1:0-16110 GCA_033549405.1 Bacillota bacterium
AGAGTAAAGATGAAAGGATGTTCGTCACCTGATTTGCCGAGGGCGTCTGATCTCATTTCCCTGAAAGTTATGGCCAGCAGGTCCAGCCTTCGTACGGGGGCGCTTAACACAAAGGAGATGTCGATGCCCGCCGTGGTCAGGCAGGAAGATTGGACAGTTTCCAGCGTGCCGCTGATCTGGATGGTCGGATCGCTGATCAAGACACTGTAATCGGGTTGAAGGATCCATATCAGATTACCGTATTCATCTAACTCGCATACGGCATGAGACAGATAACAGCTCATATTATAGTAGAAAAGATCCTGAACAGCAAAGGTGGTTTCTGTATTAAGTTCCTTGTTGTTCATTTCCGGGTTACTCCTGATTATCCCATATAGCAGATATAAGGTATTCATTGGTTCATGAAACCCCAGTATTGATAACATCGGACGCAATTGCTCGACGGAAAGATCGGAATGCATGAGTATATGGGGAAAAAGCTCCCGACTGACTGGTTGCGCACTCCGGCTCGATAACAGCCCTGACTGGTCCAGCGCCTGACGTTGATTCAATTCGTCTTTAATTATGGTAAGCGTTTTTCGCACTTCGCGAATGATGTAATCATCATCTTCCGACTTGAGCATATAGCTGACGACATGTTTTTGAATTGCCTCATAAGCATAATTAAAATCCGAATATGCAGTTAGAAATATCGTTTTACAGAGAGGCCACAGCCGGTTCACGGTATCCACCAGTTCGAGCCCGGTCATATCAGGCATTTGAATGTCAGTGATAAGCAGATCAATCTTGCCGTTTTTCATAATATCCATGGCTTGCTGGCCACTAAATGCATAATAGAGCTCCAGTGATAGATCGGGTTGTGCTTCCAGCAGAGAAACCATGGTATCGACCACGTGCGGTTCATCGTCCACAATCAGCAATCGGTATGTTCTCATGTGGTATACTCCTTCGTGCTTGGTAGCGCGACTGTCAATTGAACGAGCAGTCCGCCCAGTTTGCTGCGCGAAACTATCAGACCACAGTCTGAATTGAAGTAGAGTTTCAGCCGTTTGTGAATATTAATGAGTCCGGTTGTTTCGTTTATGGGCGTATCTAGGTTTAGATTTTGCTGCAACTGAATTAACTTATCATCGGTTAACTGATCCCCGTTATCCTCGATGAGGATATGCAGAAAACAGGCATCCTCTTGTGAAAAGAACATACGAACGACGCTTTCACCACCACTTTTCCGTATCCCATGCACCAGCACATTCTCGAATATCGGCTGGAGAATCAGCCTGGGAACAAGCATTGTGCTGTACGCTTCGGGAATAGCCTCGATCTCGCAGCGGATGTCGTCTTCAAAACGCATCTGCTGAATACTCAGATAATTTGCGGCGTGTTCGTATTCCATTTGTAGCGGAACCAGATTCACATCGCTTTTGGTGATATATTTGAAATACTTTCCCATGTAGGACGCAAAGGATTTGGCCTGATCATCATGATTCCGGCCGATCATATGGCGCAGGAAAAAGAAGCTGTTGTACAGGAAATGCGGGTTGATCTGGGCTTGGAGCTGTTTAAGCTCGGCATGCTGCAAGCGGATGGTCTGCTCATAATTTGACTGGATGAGTTCCTTGATCCGCTCCGTCATAGCGTTGAACTGGGCGACCAATTCATTGTATTCATAGGAGGCGTAATGGAGCGCGAGTTGGTAGCTGAAATCGCCGCTGCCGGTTACAGAGAACGCATTCATCAGATCATTCATGGGACGCTTGACCAGACGATACATGATAAGAAGGAACAGGGTGACAACCACCAGCGCCAGTGCATTGAACAGAACGATAAAAAAGGCAAACCGGTTTGGGATGGTCTGCATCGTCTCTGCAGGGATTAACTGGGCAAAGGAGCAGTTGATCGGTTTTGAATAACAGGCTACAACGACATAGGATTCGCCGTTCAATACGACGGAAGACTGATACACCGAGTTGCTGTCCTGCGGTTTGATTAATGCTATCAGCGAAGAAAGATCCTCCGTATTGCCCAGCATATTTTCGGTACTCTTGATGGCGGTGCCGGTATTATGATTAATCATCAGTGCGTTTTTATTGCTGTACTGGCTGAAGGAAGACAAATGATCCCGGACTGCGGCTTCGGATAGGATAACCTCTACGAAATACTGTGGGAGTTCATCCTTGAAATACGCCGTAGACGGAACCATATGTCCTATGGCCATATATCCGTCCGCTTCCATTAGCAGAGAATTTTGTTGCCGAAATTCGGTAATGATCCGGTTCATCAAATCTGTTTCAACCGTTTCAATTTTTTCATCTGAAGAAAGGGAAATGTTGTAGTCCGTGTAATACAATACGATCTCCTCTAAATAAGGATTGCTGTATTCAATCAGGGCCAGAAGAGTATTGATCTGTGCGACCGTGACATAATAGTCCCATACGGCCAGATGGTCATGATTGATAAAAAAGCTGGTGATGGTAGAGTTAGTCATCAAGTATTCCAATTGTACGTTGATGGATTGGATGTTCTCAACGAAATTATCCCGCAGATAAATGACATTGGATGCGGCCGCGCTGTTCAGTTCATCGCTCACCGCATCCCGTCCCCACCGGTACATGGAGAACTGGGTCGCCTGCAGGGGGAAAATTATGAGGAGAAGGGCAATAAATAAAATTGAATATATTGACCGGTACCAGTGTTTCATACAAACTCCATCTTGTACAAAATAGCTTGTCTTATTATAGCAGAATAAATGACAATAGAACATCTGAAGGCGGATTGTTTCATCGTTTTGCCCAAAGAAATGTGAAATTTCCAAAGATATTGCAATGTGCAAAACAGGGCATTTCCGATAAACTAATAAATGTAGTCTGTTGCAACATAACTACATAATTAAGAAGAGGAGGAAGACATATGAAACGCGTTCCAACCAAAATCTTATCACTGGTTATTGTTGTGCTGTTCCTGTTCACCCTGGCAGCCTGTCAGGGCGCGACGACTACGACGACAGGAACAACGAAAGCCCCGACAGGAACGACGAAAGCCCCGACAGGACCGACGACAACCGATACAGCGTCCGGCCGCTACGGGAAATACGAGGAAACCGTTACCGTCACCCTACTTTCGACTGATCCCATCGCAGGTTCGACCGAGATATCCTATGATCCGAACAATCCCGACCGGGCGTCGGCAAATGAAAATGCTTGGGTTGCCGGATATCTGGAGCATCTGAACATCGATATCGAACGGATCATCGCAGAGGATGCGACCGCTCTCAACGCCAAAATCAACACCTCCATGGCAAGCAACGATCTGGCCGACATTGTCGTCTGTTCCAAGGAAATGTATTATGTAATGGCTGAAAACGGCGTGCTCGCCGATCTGACCGAAGCATACGATTCCTATTCCTCGACATACGGGATCAAAATCAGGCAAGCTGTTGAATCCGTTTCCGAAGATACGATGAACGCCTGTCAGTATGATGGCGAATGGCTGGCATTGCCTCAGAGCCAGAAAGCTTATTATGCCGGCACTGATGTTCTCTGGGTCCGTCAGGACTGGCTGGACGCGGTGAACATGGATGCACCAACCACAATTGATGAATTAGTCGATGTTGCCACGGCATTCCAAGAAAATCAGCTTGGTGGCGAGGACACGATTGGTTTGGGCGTAAACGGTATCGAAGATTGCATCCTGGCTGCCTACGGTGCAATAATGAATACCTGGTGCCAGCAGGATGACGGCACCTATGTGTATGCCAATACAATGGACGAAATGAAGGATGGACTGCTTAAGCTTCAGGAAATTTACGCTGCGGGTCTCATAAAGAGCGATTTTGCGGTCACGAATATTCTAAATGAGGAGATTTCCAATTCATTGGTGGGGCTATTTTATGCTCCGGGTTATTATAGTGTAACCGCATGCAAATCCAACCTGCTCAATGACGAGGAAGCCGAATGGATCGCTGTCGATATTCCGTCGCTGACCGGTGAACCGATCAAACAGTATACCAATGGTGTTTTAACACAATGTATCGTTGTAAACAAGGATTGTGAAAATGTTGATGCATTATTTAAAATGCTGGATTTTGAATTACAAATGTACCTGGAACCTACGAAAGAAGAGAGTGCACAATATTTTCTCTGTGATGACGGATATGTCATGTGGAATCTACGACCATTCAGAAATTATGGGATCACTGCACAAGATTTTTATGTAGGTACACAATTGAATGCTGCTTTGGCTAATGGTGCAAAAAGCTCTGATGATATACCTGTTGTGGCGCAAATGATATATGGCCTAATGGAACCTGTTATCAAAAGTTGCGACATTTACAATACCGGTGTGTGGGACGGAAATCGTGATGAGACGTACCCATGGGGTATTTATTATGTCTACTGTATCAGTTATCCGATAGTTCAAGCCAAACAGGCTGAAGGCTTGCTGGTCGCCGGCTATAACGGCCCGAACACCGACAATATCTCGACTTATCAGGCCACCATAAACGAAGCGCTGACCAACGCCATGCTGAAGGTTATAATGGGCGCGGATATATCGGTTTTTGAGGAGGCTGTGCAGACCTGGTATGACACGGGCGGCCAGGCTATCACCGACGATGTGAACGCCTATTATCAGAGCCTGAAGTGAACAGTTTATCTCTCTGATAACTTCCATTACACATGATTGGTTGCGGATCTGTATTGCGTCGCAATACAGATCCGATCCTTTGGGCGGCGAACAATGTTACCGAATGCGGCTGTCATGAGAAGCAAAGAATCGGAGTAATATTGAAATGGATTTGACGATGGAAAGAATGAGAAGGAAAAATAAGATATTCAGTGTACGCCGGCTGAAAATGGATTATCCGCTGTATCTTATGCTACTGTTGCCGGTCGTTATCATGTTTATATATCATTATATTCCGATGTTCGGAGTCTTAATCGCTTTCAAGAAATATCTTCCAGCCAAAGGATTCATTGAATCCAAATGGATCGGTCTGGATAATTTTAGTGTGCTGTTCACCATGCCCGGTTTTTTCCGTGCATTGCGCAACACCTTAACGATTTCGATATGGAAGATCATAATGGGCATCATTATCCCTGTTTCATTCACGATACTACTGAATGAAATCTCAAAACAATCGGTGAAAAAGGGAGTGCAAACACTCATATACCTGCCCCATTTCATCTCTTGGGTTCTACTGGCGGGTATCTTTATGAAATTACTGGGCGGTTCCGGAATTGTGAATAAAGGATTGGAGCTATTGGGCATCAGCCCAATTATTTTCCTGGGCGATCCAAACTGGTTCCGGTTTACCGTGATCCTAACACATATATGGAAGGAATTTGGATATGGTACGATTGTGTATCTGGCAGCAGTATCCACCGTGGATCCCAACCTGTACGAGGCGGCAACCATCGACGGGGCAGGACACTGGAAACAGATGATTCATGTCACACTTCCGACTATCGTACCCATTATCATGCTGATGACGGTTCTGAGCGTAGGAAACATCCTAAACGCGGGATTCGATCAGATTTTTAATATGTACAATACCACTGTATACGAAACGGGAGATATCATCGATACACTTGTATACAGGATGGCGTTCGATAGCGGGAATTTTGGGTTATCGACTGCTGCAGGGCTTTTTAAATCTGGCATTGGAGCGGTTCTGGTCATAGCATCTCATGAAATAGCTTATAAAACTAGCGGCTATCGGGTATTTTAATAACTTTGCTTGGAGGAAAAGAAATGGTTCAAGGCAAGGGAACTGGGAGAAAAATATTTATTAATGCCAATTATTTTTTATGCGCATTAACAGCTATCGCGTGTATATTGCCGGTCATTCATATACTGGCGATATCTCTAAGTTCAAAACAAGCGGTATTTTCTGGCCACGTAACTTTCTGGCCGGTTGAGACCACATTGGATTCCTACCGGGTTGTTGTCCGGGATATGCAATTCTTCGTGTCGTACTGGGTGTCGATCAAACGGGCCGGATTGGGATGGCTTATTCAATTAACCATGACGGTACTGGCTGCCTATCCGCTTTGTCTCAAGAAAAGCACATTTCCGGCCCGGCAGTATTTCGTGTGGTATTTCCTAATCACGATATTCTTTAACGGAGGCTTGATCCCCACCTATCTGGTGGTGAAAGGCACGGGACTGATCGACCATATTTGGGCGTTGCTGCTTCCCGGCGCGGTTCCTGTGTTTAACATCATCCTCATGAAAAATTTTATGAAGGGCATCCCCGACAGCCTTATGGAATCGGCCTTCATCGACGGCTCTGGGCACTTCATCACATTAATAAAGATCATGATACCGCTGAGCAAGGCCTGTATAGCCACCGTTTCCCTCTTCTGCATCCTGGGACACTGGAACGCATGGTTCGATGGGATGATCTATATCAGTTCCATGTCTTTGAAACCGCTGCAGACCTACCTGCGATCGGTCATTATTGTCAACGATTATGTGGCCGAGGGATATACATCCAGTTATTTGCAGGACATCATCGACAATGTCACCAGCGACTCGTCCAATGGTGCGAAAATATTCCTTGCGCTCATTCCTATTATGTGCATCTATCCATTCCTGCAGAAGCATTTCGCTAAGGGTATCGTGGTGGGAAGCGTGAAGGGATAAGAGTATATTAACAGGAGGTTTGTTTGATGTTCAGAAAAGAGGAGGAACTCAAAGTCATCCACATGGAAAAATGCCATAATGGAGAAGGCGCATTAACCTTTGTCAGGCTGTTCGACAATGGACGGAATGACGACATGCTCGATTTTAAAAGCAAGCATGGGCTATTACTCATGCACAAGTACATTTTGCCTCCCGGTGTATCCATCGGCGAGCATGGGCACAGGGATGATGAGGAGATTTATTATTTGATTGAGGGCGAATGTATCATGATAATGGACGGAGAGCATATTCCCATGGGTAAAGGCGACATATCAGTACTGCAGAGCGGCCATTCCCATGGAATTATCAATTCAGGCTCGCATGATGCAGTATTGCTTGTGGTCGGCGCAAAGAAGGAGTTATACGAGGAAGTTTGACATGAATATTAAAACAACCGTTTTATTAAATAATGGAGTAAAGATGCCAATACTGGGTATCGGCGTATATCTGGCGGGTGAAAATACAGAATCGGCTGTCACCTGTGCACTGCGGACGGGTTACAGGCTCATCGATACGGCTGCTACTTACGGCAATGAAAAACAAGTAGGTAATGCCGTGCGGAATAGCGGGATACCGCGTGATGAAATATTTATCACTACGAAACTTTGGAATGAAGATATGCGAAACGGCACCCAGCGAAAAGCATACCGTGAAAGCCTGAGACTGTTGGATGTGGACTATATAGATTTATACCTAATACACTGGCCTGTTGCCGATAAATATAAAGACACATGGAAGATCATGGAGGATCTCTACAGCGAAGGTAAAATAAGGGCTATTGGCGTTAGTAATTTCGAGATTCATCACTTGGAAAATATTTTGTCAGACGCTACAGTTATTCCAGCTGTTAATCAGATTGAGTTTAATCCACTAAACACACGCAAGGATTTGATCGAATATTGCCGGAAAAAAGGAATCGTTTGCGAAGCGTGGAGCCCTTTCCGGCGTGGTGTCATGCTTAAACATGAACTCATAGAAGAAATTAGCAAAAAATATAACAAATCTAGTGCCCAGGTGATCCTTCGCTGGGATTTACAGCATCAGATAATCACGATCCCCATGGCAGTGGAGCCTTGTTTCATTGAAGAAAATTCTCAAATTTTCGATTTTAGTTTGACAGATGAAGAAATGAAAATGATCGATGCATGCAACGAAAATCTGTATATGGCGGATCCAAACCATGTAACATGGTGATATGAAAATGGTCGGGCGGATAAACGGACGCATTATTCGATGGTCATAGGACTCATGAATTGCTGCCCCTTAACCTGGATCCGGTGATTGATCCCAGATTCTTGCTAATCTGGAGAAGCTCCTGGGGTTATATCCTGATCGTGTCTGGATCCATATTCCGGTGGTGCCTGGATCTGTAATGCAGTTTATCAGGCTCATCCGATGACAGCAAAGCTGACGCAAGGCAAGAATAGTTACATCTGCCAGACCGGTAGAAAAAGCGGTTTGTCAAGTTCGGGTTGTGTTTCTTCGAAAATCTTCACTTCTCTTGTTAGGCGATTATTGCCCAAAAAGACATTATATTCTGAATTGGATCGTAAATGGTCATCAGTTTTACAGCCATTACATGGTCAGGCAGCCACCCTTTGACATAGAATGTACTCGCAAGTGGGTGAATATTATCGCCGAATTGCATCCACTCTTTGATGCCGAAAGCTGTTGGCGATAGAGGGAAGATATTGGGCTTAATCTGAAAAAATCTATTTTAAAGAAATATTATGAAAGTATCGAATTGAACTGTGATTGCATATCGGCGGGGCAGCAATCATATTTACAGCAAGGAGACAGCCATATGAAAATAACCGGAATGAAAACTTATCACGTCAAACCCAGGTGGCTTTTCTTAAAGCTCATGACTGCTGAAGGAATCTGCGGATGGGGCGAGCCGGTAGTGAGAGGCAAATCCCGTACTACGGAAACGGCGGTACGGGAGCTTTTCACGCTTATCGAAGGGAAAAATCCACTGCCCATAGAAACCCTGTGGCAAAAGATATACAGAGGCTCACTTTACCGTGGCGGACCGATGCGGGACCGTGTAAGGATTCATACCCACATCAAGACCGTAGGCTACACAATGGGATTACCCTGTGGAGTTAATGGTACAGAACTCCCGGGAACGTGCGTAGCAGGGATTTACAGCCCTGAAATATTCTATCATTCCACGGTCAAATCCATCGAGACCCTTAACGAGGACGTTCTCGATGATTTAAGCTACGATGGCAATTGACCGAGCCACATTCTATATTATGAGTATGGAAGCCAGGCAGACTGGTAAGACGAAATGGATATATAGAAAAAAGGAGCTTTTGAACGATGAACGATTTTTTGATGAACCCCGGTAGCTTCGTGCTGGGCTGCAATTACTGGGCCTTGCACGCCGGTATCGCAATGTGGGAAAAGTGGGATGCCACCGTCGTAGAGGAGGATTTCAAAAAACTATCGTCCTACGGAATAAAAATATTCAGGGTGTTCCCCACATGGCCGGATTTCCAGCCGGTGTCCCTGTTGAGACAGTTCCATTCCCGTCCTTATGAATACCGTTTCGGTGAGGAACTGTTGCCCGACGATCCCATGGGACAGGCCGGAGTTAGCCGGGAAGCAATGGCTCGCTTCGGTATCCTTGCATCCCTGGCCGAGAAGCACGGCATATGCCTGGTGGTTGGTCTCATCACTGGATGGATGAGCGGCAGAATGTTCGTCCCCCCAGCGCTTGAAGGGAAAAACGTACTGAACGATCCCGAAGCCATCCGCTGGGAGGTTCGGTTCGTACAAACTTTTGTTTCAAACTTCAAAGATCAAAAATCAATAGTTGCCTGGGACTTGGGCAACGAGTGCAACTGCATGACGCCGATTGCGTCCCCAGACGAAGCTTGGAACTGGGTTTCGGCCATCACAAACGCCATCCGTGCCGTGGATACCAGCAGGCCGGTGCTTTCGGGGATGCATGCCCTCTGGCCGGAAGGCAACTGGACACTGCAGGACCAGGGGGAAATCGTGGACATACTAACCACCCATCCCTATTCGTCGCCAACCTACGGCAGTGACCAGGATCCTGCCGACAGCCTGCGGGTGACACTCCATGCCACCGCCAACACCCTTTTTTACCGTGGCATTGGCAAAAAACCTTGCTTCGTAGAGGAAATGAATTCGTTCGGCCCTTCCCAGACCAGCAATGAGGCTAATGCCCGCTACGCACGGACAAATCTTTTCTCGCTATGGGCCCATGACTGCAGGGGACTTCTGTGGTGGTGCGCCCACGATCAGGCTCATTTAGAGCGCGCTCCGTACGACTGGACAGGAATGGAGCAGAGCTTGGGCCTTCTGGACAACGATAACCGGCCCAAGCCGGTGTTGCTGGAATTTGAAGCCTTTGATGAATTTCTCAAAGAGCTTGACGAGCCGCTGCCGCCCCGTATCGTGGATGGTGTGTGTATCCTTACCGAAGGCCAGGGTGAAAAGAGCGCATGGGGGATTGCATACAGTGCCTTCGTGCTGGCCAAGCAGGCGGGCCTGGACATCGAGTATTCCTATATCCACCAGCCTATTCCTGACGCTCCGCTGTATCTGCTGCCCAGTTTGCAGGGTTTTCGCAGCATCAGCCGTCATCGTTTTTCTGAGCTGCTCAGCAAAATCAAAGAAGGAGCGTCGCTCTACATTTCCTACGATTCCGCGTTTATTAATCCTTTCAGCGAATACGCCGGATTCAAAATCGAGACACGGCAGAAATACAATGGCTATGACACAGTCACCCTGGAGACCCCCGATGGCCCCGTTGTTGTAGAGCTGAAAGGCGAATACAAGCTGAACCTTAAGCAGACCACAGGTACCGTGTTGGCCGTCGATCAGCACGGTCAGCCAGCTTTTACAAGGGCGAAGCACGGCAAAGGCGAGGTATTTTTTCTTAATTATCCTTTGGAAAAATATCTTTTCGACCGTCCGGGCGCCTTCCATGACCCAGGCGAGCCTCCATACAACTCTTTTTACAGAGCGGTGGCCAAAGCAGTAACCAGCGGCAAGGCAGCATCCTGCGATACATCCCCTCTGTGCCTGACCGAACATATACGTTCCGACAACAGCCGTACGGTAGTGGCCGTTAACCATGGGCCTGAGAGCAGAAAAACCGCTATCACCCTATCGGAGGGATGGCGGTTGTTGTCTGCAATACACGGGAATTGCCGTCAAGCCCCCTGTGGAGTTGACTTGGCTATTGATGGAAACGATGGAGCGGTTTTCACCATTGTTCGGGAAAAGATAATTTAGAAGTGCGGAAAAGGAGCAAGGGCAATGAATATTACTTACTTAAAGGATAAAAATATTTAAGCTTGACACTTCCGACACCACCTACGCCATGAAGGTGCTTCCCGGCGGCATACTTGCCCATGTTTATTGGGGTCCGCTCCTGGAACGCATGGAAGACATCCCTGCCGGAAATAAGGTTAAACGGGAGCTCAATATACACGATTTCGTAAGGAGCAATGCTTTGCATGAATACATGCGCATGGGGAAAATGAACCCAACGGTAAGGTCAGTGATGATGAAATTGCACAGCGCCTGCATATCTCCAGACAGACAGTCCATACGGTCCGATCAGTCTATTCTCAAAAGGGCCTCAATACGGCACTTGGCCGCAAAAAACGAGCGATGCCACCTGTTCCTGCTAAGATCACCGGTGATGTTGAAGCAAGAATCATAGCGCTGAGTTGCAGTGAACCACCCAAGGGCTGGAACAAATGGACCCTACGACTCCTGGCAGGCAGAGCAGTAGAACTGAACATTGTTGATAGCATATCCCATGTGGCCGTTGGTCAGGTTCTAAAAAAAACGAACTCAAACCACATCGAGCTAATTGCGCTGTTTGAAAACCGTTGAGAGAGCGGGGCGCGCGGGGCCTGCGAAAAGAATTTTCTACCAGACCAGCCTTGAAGAAGGCTGGTTTTCTAATGGTATCAAAAGTGAAGCGTGAAAATTCCACCCAGTAAGTCATAATTAATGGAAGCAACCCCTTCGTTGTGTTATAATAGAAGTGGCTAAAAGCCTAATATAACAACGTTCAGGAGGATGCTTCCATGGCTATTATACCACAAATTTCTCTGTTTCGCTGGGAAGACGACATCGAAAGTTTGGGGGATCTGGAACGGCTGAAGCTGGTTCTGGATTATCTGCCCGATGAAGAGCTGATGCAGACCCTGGAAAGAGAACGGAAAAATGGACGCGATGACTACCCGGTGCGCGCGATGTGGAACAGCCTTCTTGCTGGCGTTGTCTTTCAACATCTGTCGACCGCTTCAATGATCCGGGAACTCAGAAGAAATGTGCAATTACGCTATGTGTGCGGTTTCGACCACATAGACAACGTACCTGAGGCACATAATTACAGCCGTTTCATCGCTCATTTGCTGAAGCATCAGGCCATGCTGGATCAGATCTTTCAAAAGCAGGTCAGACGCGTTATGAAAGCAGGTCAGACGCGTTATGAAGCTGCTGCCACGATTCGGTAAACGGCTGGCCATGGACAGCAAGTATATCAAGTCATTTGCCGGCAGAGAGAATAAGAACAAAAAGCGGGATGGCAGAAGGGAAACAGACGCGGATCTGGGCATGAAGAAATACCGCGGGGTTCATAAAGATGGCAAACCCTGGGAGAAGGTAGTCAAATGCTTTGGCTTCAAGCTGCACCTGATTGTTGACGCCACTTATGAATTGCCTGTCTGCTACCAGGTGACAGCGGCCTCAGCGTCAGATGTCATTGAAGGACACAAACTGGTTGACAAACTGGCTCATGAGCAGCCGGAGATGATCGAAACCTGTGAGAAGCTGTCAGCGGACAAGGGATATGACGACAGCAAGCTGATCAATAAGCTGATGGAACCCGAGTTTGGGATAAAGCCGGTCATAGATACTCGGCAAATGTGGCAAGGCGAAAAGGAACGGCCGCTGCCGGGACATCAGGATGTCTACTATAATGAAAGCGGTGAAGTCGTCTGTTATGACAAAGCTGGCGTCAAACGCACGATGAGTTGTGATGGCTACGAAAGCAGCCGGAACTGCCTGCGCAAGAAATGCCCGGTGAAAGCTTACGGGATAAAATGCCCCAGCTACGGACAATGTCCCCATCAGGGCGGTATCCGCATTCCTTTGTCAACCAATCCACGCATTTTCACGGCAGTCGATCGCAGCAGCTACAAATTTGAGCGTGAGTACAATTATCGGACAGCGGTAGAACGGGTGAACAGTCGTCTGGATGTCAGTTTCGGCTTTGAACAACACACGATACGCGGGAAAAAGAAAATGACGATGTGCGGCAGTCTGGCTTTGATTGTTATGCTGACGATGGCCATCGGTCGGATTGAACAGAAGCAAGATAACCTGATACGAAGTCTCGTCCGAAGCGCCTGAGTTCAAATGCCCTGATGACAGCAAATGGCCATCCGGTGGTCTGTTTGCCAACCCCTGAAGAGGGAATGTGGCTCCATGCAACATGCCGAAGTGAGTATTTTCGGCGATAGCTGGCTGATTTCTGGCTTGCCCGCTCAACTGACCGGCCCCGCGCGCCCCGCTCTCTCATTGGATGGTTGGAAAAACAGGCACAGCGCAATTAGCTCACATCTGAAAAAGCTGGGTTATTCCACCCAAACAAAAGCCGCATTTGTTGCCTGCATGGAAGATGTTCTGGATCTGTATCAACAGCCTTACGATTCTGATGTCCCTGTGATCTGTATGGATGAAAAGCCTTATCAGCTTCTGGGTGAAACCAGAGAACCAATTTCAATGAAGCGCGGTCGACCTGAACGAATTGATGATGAATACGTTCGTAACAGGACTTGCTTTATCTATCTATTAGGTCACTACATTTCAGATTTTTTACTTGACATGCTGCAAACAGGGCATTTCAGGACTTGTTTTGTCTGATTTCATTGATTTCGGTCGAAAGACCGGCTAAATCCCCATAATGCTTCCCTTGACATAGTTCACATTGCAGGGATCCCGGCCGGGGAACGGGTTTTCGCCATCGCGCCTTTCGCCGAAGACGCGCAGATCCGGCGTCAGGGTCAGGTAGCCGGCCCGGGCCATCTGCTCGGCATAATTGTAGTTCATCTGCGTAATGTCCGCGACATGATCGGCAGAAGAACGGATGCCGGCAACCATGTCTTTGCCGAAACGGCCATGGCCGTGGCTGCAGAGAATCGCGGCCTGATGCCTGTCGGACAGCATGTCTTTTGGCTTGACAAGCAGACAGGGCATCGACATGCCTTCTTCTGTATCGAGGACAATCCGTTCGCGAATCAGATCGCCATCCGTGACGCTGTATTCGATTTCTGGATTCAGATCAACCGGCTCCGGCCATTCACCCATCAGTTCGCGCAGTTTGGCCAGCGCTGTCGTGTGCCAGTCTGACCAGTCCAGACCGGGCTGATTGACGAAAGAAAGAGACAGCTGCCAGTTTTCTGCTTTTTGATTCCAATAAGTCTACATACTGAAATTACGTTTTACCATCGTGGATACCTTCCGTAATCTATTGTATACTGCTATTCGTGCCGCTGGCCAGGGACCGCTTTTTCCGCTATGCTTATGGCAGACAAAGCCTTCAGAATCGGTGCAAAGTGAGGTGACAGCATTTGTACAAACCAAAAGCAAATGAAAATGGTCAGGAATTACTGCAGTCCATCGACCGCATTGATAAAGAAATGATTCTATGCAATCTGGCTTTTATTCGTGAAATGTATCCTTCAGGAAAACCGTAATGCATTACGCCCGCTACAAGACAATCCTGTCGCCGCAAAATCACATGAACCTGTACCGGGGCTGCACGCACGGCTGTATTTACTGTGACAGCCGCAGCAAATGCTACCAGATGACGCATGATTTCGAGGATATCGAAGTCAAAGAGGATGCGCTGCAGATTCTGGAAACACAATTACGCCGCAAGCGAAAACCCTGCATGATCGCGACCGGTTCGATGTGCGACCCCTACATCCACCTGGAAAAAGAACTGATGCTCACGCGGCAGTGTCTGGAGCTGATTGATAAATATGGTTTCGGCGTGGCGATCCAGACGAAGTCGGCGCTGATTCTGCGCGATCTTGATCTGCTCAGGCGCATCAACGCACAGACAAAAGCGGTGGTGCAGATGACCTTGACGACTTATGATGAAGATCTATGCCGAATGATAGAACCCTGTGTATCAACCACCAGCGAGCGTTTCCATGTGCTGGAGGTCATGCGCGATGAAGGCATACCAACCGTCGTGTGGCTGTCTCCGATTCTGCCCTTGATCAACGATACTGAGGAAAACCTGCGGGGGATTCTTGGTTACTGCATCCGGGCCAAAGTGCATGCGATCATTGCGTTCGGCTTTGGCCTGACGCTCAGGGAGGGAGACCGGGAATATTTCTATGCGAAGCTGGATCAGCACTTTCCGGGACTAAAGCGCGACTATATCCGCCGTTATGGCAACGCGTATGAATGCCAGAGTCCTGAGAACAGCCGCCTGATGACGATTCTTCACGCCGAGTGTCAGAAACACGGCATCCTGCTTGGCAACGATGCGATCTTTCGCTACCTGCATGCGTTTGAGAGGAAAGAACGGCAGCTGGCATTCTTTGATCTGTGACAGAAAGGATAGAAGATGAAAGACTGCAAGACATATGGCGATCTGATTGAAAAGATAACAGCCTGGGCTGCGGCAGCAGACGATATAAAAGGCGTCGTAATCATTGGCTCGCGGGCCAGGACAAGCGACCCGGCCGATGAATATTCTGACCTGGATCTGCTGCTGATTGTGACTGATACGGCCCAGTTTTTCCTGTCTGCAGATTGGATTGACACCATTGGTCAGCATTGGCTCTGGTTCGATGAGCGAACGCCGCTTGGCGCCATGGAAAGGCGGGTGCTGTTTGACCATGCGCTGGACGTCGATTTCGCGTTTATCGGGCAGGATGACCTGAAGCAGGTGCTGCAAACCCAGGCGATCGCTGTTTTGCAACGCGGCTATCGCATTCTGGTTGATAAAATGGAGTTGCAGCAAGAACTGAAGCGGATTCCGCAGACAAAACCGGCTGTGCAACCGCTTGAAGAGCAGGAGTTTACCAATATCGTCAAGGATTTCTGGTATCATACGGTCTGGTGCACCAAAAAGCTGTTGCGCGGCGAAATATGGATGGCCAAATCCTGCCTGGATGGCTATATGAAACGCCTGTTGCTGCGCATCATTGAGTGTCATGCCCATGCAAAACAGGGCTGGGATTATGACACCTGGTTTGACGGACGCTTTTTCGACACTTGGGCAGATCAGCAGGTAAAAGCAGGTATCCGGACCGCATTCGCCCATTATGATGCAGCAGACATTGTCCGGGCGTTAACGGCATCGATGGACCTGTTCAGAGTGATCGCTCGTGAAACGGCTGACCTGATGTCATT